>NZ_JBPMGE010000097.1:0-28750 GCF_054014795.1 Candidatus Pyrohabitans sp.
AAGGGAAGGTTGTAATCGACACAACAACAAACCACTTTGAAGCAGTGGCGTACTTCCACGAGGTGTTTAAGGAGCATGGCGCCCACTACCTCGAGGCTCCTGTGCTCGGAAGCATTATACCGGCATCCCTTGGAAAGCTTACTGTTCTGGTCAGCGGCGAGAGACAGGCGTACGAGAGGGCCCTCCCATATATCGAAAAGATAGGCGAGAACATCTTCTACCTGGGTGAGCAATCGCTGGCAACAAAGATGAAGCTCATCAACAACCTGGCCCTTGGCTCATTCATGGCAACCATTGCAGAAGCTCTCGCCTTTGGAGAGGCGGTTGGACTGAGCAAGGAGAAGGTGCTGGATATTCTCTCCGCGGGCGCCGGAAATTCCATGGTTTTAAACGCCAAGAAAGAAAAGCTGCTCAAAGAAGACTTTACTACGCATTTCTCCTCTGCGCTAATCTACAAGGACCTCCACTACCTGCAGGATCTGGCAAGAGATTTAGAAAGGCCCTTATTCATGGGAAGCGTTGCTAAAGAGCTTTTTGCCATGACGTTCCCGAAGGATATGCACAGCCTCGACTTCTCTGTTATTTACAGGCTACTGAAGGAGCTTTAACCATGTCTCACAACCCTTTATAAATGTTATAATTTGCGTAGCAACACATGACTTTAATGCTTGAAGCAAGGCGAGGCGTTGTCAGCGAGGAAGTGCAGGAGGTTAGCAGAGCAGAGGGCGTTGACGAGAAGGTGCTCCTCCGAAGGGTGGCCAAGGGGAGGGTGGTCATACCCAGGAACATCTCAGGGAGAGAGCTTACGCCCATTGGAATAGGCGAGGGACTTAAGGTGAAGGTTAATGCAAATATCGGCACCTCGCCGGAGCACGTGAACGTGGAGGAGGAGATTGAGAAGGCGAGGGTTGCGGTTGAGCACGGCGCAGATACGCTTATGGACCTGAGCATTGGCGGCGATCTGAAGAAGATAAGAAGGGAAATTCTCAGGGTTCCTGTACCTCTGGGTACTGTGCCCATCTACGAGGCCGGTGTGCTTGCCGCGAAGCGGGGCAGCATCGTGGACATGAGTGAGGATGAGCTTTTCGCTGTTATAGAAGCTCAGGCGAGGGAAGGCGTGGACTTCATGACACTGCATGCGGGCATTACCCGCGAGGCCCTGGAGGCGCTGGAGAGGAGCCCCCGCGTCACCGGCATAGTTAGCAGGGGGGGCGGCTTCCTTGCTGCCTGGATGAAGCACAATGAAAGGGAGAATCCCCTGTATGAGAACTTCGACTACCTGCTTGAGATAGCCCGCGAGTACGACGTTACCCTTAGCTTGGGCGACGCCCTGCGTCCCGGTAGCACAGCCGACGCCACCGACGAGGCGCAGCTTCGTGAGCTTATGACTCTGGGCAGACTTGTGAGACGCTGCCGTGAGGCAGGTGTGCAGTGCATGGTAGAGGGGCCGGGACATGTGCCCCTGAACCAGATTGAGGCCAATGTGCTGCTGGAAAAGCGCCTGTGCAATGGCGCGCCCTTCTATGTGCTGGGCCCACTGGTTACCGACATCGCCACGGGCTATGACCATATCGCCGCTGCGATAGGCGGGGCAATCGCGGCCTATGCCGGAGCCGACTTCCTGTGCTATGTTACGCCAGCGGAGCACCTCGCCCTGCCCAGCGTTGAGGATGTGCGCGTTGGCGTGGTTGCGAGCAAAATCGCTGCCCATGCCGCTGACCTGGCGAGAGGGAGAGGAAAAGAGATAGACGAGGAGATGTCCAAGGCGAGGGTTGAGCTCAACTGGAAGAGGCAGTTTGAGCTGTGCCTGGACCCGGAGCGGGCAATGGAGTATCGCAGGCGAAGCCTGCCGAAGAAGACCGACACCTGCACAATGTGCGGAAGCTTCTGCGCCATGAAGCTGACACGGGAGTTTTTGGGTGGGGAGAAAAATGAAAAACATAATTTTTATATCCCATAGCTCAAAAGACAGCTTACTTATTGAACAAATCAATAAAGCATTTAAAGATATAGGGGTTGAACCTTATTTTGCATTTTTAAAGCAGGAAGGTGTAGACCCAGTAACAAAGATTATCAACGCTATCCACGAATCAAGAGCCTTATTTGTATTAGTAACAGAAAATGTCTTAAAATATAACTATACTCGTGACTGGGTTTCTTTTGAAATTGGACTTGCTAAAGGAATTGAGAAAGGAAGCGGAAAACCAAAAAGAGTCTATGCTTGGCTTATAAATGTAGACGAAAACGAAGATGAACTAGCATTTTTAAGATATATCACAGATTATAGCAAAATTAAATTAAAAAATATAGAAAATAATAAAGATAACATTTTCGATCCTAAAGATGTTGAAAATTTAGTAAATCAGATTGTCAACAAAGCGAGAAAGATAGTTACATTTCAACCTAAAATAAAAATTAAAAATAAATTTGAAAAATATAATGAATGTATCTTAGAAATTGACGTAAGGAAAGCGAAAAACGCGGATTATGGCTTAGAACATACTTTATTTCTCGACTATTTTATAATTAATAAAAGTAATTTGAAAACATATATTTATGAAATTGATTATATATATCCACCATCAATTATAAATGAGATAATTAATAAAAGAAAAAAGCAAAGTATTTTTGGATATGTTTTTAAAAAAAATAAAATCATTGAAGAATATGATAAACCAATATTATTAAAAGGATACGGAACTGTAAATATAAAGACAGATCTACCCTCATTTAAAAAATTACCTGACCCTCTTGAAATAGAAGTTATCATTCGTCATACACATGGGAAAAATAAAATTAAGTTAAAAATAGAGAATATAGAATATGAATCTATCAATGATAGAATGAAAAAAAGATGGGAAAATTTGCCATAAAATAACCAAACGATTTTTTAAATAGTTGTAGTATGACATAGATATCGATGTTATTCTCTCTATCACCTCAGCTATTTTTTATTGTAACAATTTAGTCAATTGTTCTGCTTTTTTAATTCTATTTTTTACTAATGGATGTGTATAAACAATCAAATTTATTATCAATCCATAATCTTTTGTTAGATAATTTTTATCAAATTTTAAAAATGCTGCTTCTAAACTTTTAAGATCTTTAGTCAGTTGTAAAGCCTTTTTATCGGCATCATATTCTATATACCATGAAATGAGATTTATTCCGATTATGCCAATTAAAAAAAGACTAAAAGTAATCAAATAATAAAATTGTACTAGGTATTTCTCAATTTTGTTAGCAACAAACACATTTAATTTTATAGATATAAGAGCTATCACTATAATCAGTAAAAACATTAGAAAAATTTTTATTAGCACATGTTTTTTCAATGCATGAGAGACTTCATGCGCTAAAACAAATTTTTTCTCTTCAAGTGTAAATTTTGAAATTAACTTTTCTCCAAGAGATATCTGATAGCTATCCGATATAAAAGGAATCGGAGGCAGCACATTAGCATTTAAAGAATTAGATCCAGTGTATTTTTTCAATTTGAATTTTAATTTCCTAAATTCAGGTATATTCTTTAAAGATTGAATTAGTTCATTGTCAATATAATCCTCATGTTTTTTCAAAGCTGATTTTATCATAAAAATAACATTCCAAAAATATAAGGAAAAAAGATAGTACATTAATGCCCATATTGGGGCTAGTAGTAGTTCGTTAAATATCAGTGAGAGTACAATCCCCTGGAGAAAAGAAGTAATTATTAAACCAAAATTTCTTTCTCCAAATCGTTTTGTCCGAGCATAACAAAACGTTATAACTAGAAGTATGATAAAAACTAATTTAGGGTTCATATTTATACCAGAAATCATAACCATTACTTTAGGTCATAATATATTAAAATTTTCTAAGAGTTCCGGAAAAGTGAAAATTAAATACCTTTTCTTTCCCTCACCCACCCTCCACCACCTCTATCTCCTCTTCTGACAAGCCATACAACCTGTAAACTATCTGGTCAATCAGCCCGTCCGTCTCTTTAATCCTCTCAAGCAACGGCTTCAATCTACCTGTTGAATCGAGGAAAGCCTCCCTCAGCTTTTCTTCAGCCTCTTTGCTCGCCAGGTCTACCTTCCTAACTTTGCCTTTAGACCTCTTCAGAACTTTATAGTACTCCTCCCAGTCCATTTTGTAAAACTCCCTCACCTTGGTCTTGAGGTTCATATCCTCAATCTTCACTCCAAGGTACTCCTCAAGCCATGCAAGAAACCTCTTTATCTCCGCCTGCTTTTCCTTGTTCATCTCTGTCATGCGCTCAGCCAGAAAAGCTAAAAAGTCGTGCACTACGTCGCTTTTCTCTTCGGCGGTAATGAAGTTGCCATCTTCGTCTTTGGGAAGGTAGGCTTCAACGCGGGAGAGGATTTCAGTGAAGTTGGATTGAGCGTATAATTCCTTGAGTTCTCCCACCAAGCGGTTTCGTTCTTCCTCTGGAGTGTTGAAATTGATGCGGCGGATTGGGATTTGAACAAGATACTGATATATAAAACGCATCCTCCCTCTTTTATTTGGGTCACCCAATACTGCAGCAATATTTCTATAAAATTCTTCTATCAATCTTGAATTCAATAATGATAGTAGATACAGGTCATTTATTGGAATAATATATCCTGTATTAGCAACGAAATAATTTTCAGTATCAAATGCAAATCTGCAAGACATTGCAATATCCGGTAAAACTATTTTTGGTTTTTCAAATTCTTTATAATACGCTATTGTATCTTGAATTTCATACCATTTGTATGCCCCAGGTTTTCTACCATTCCATTTTCCGTCTCTCTTTTCATCCCAATCTTGAGGCTTAGGCATCAATCTATCCTTAAATTTTTCTAAATGCTTTTTTATAGCAGGATAAGATTCGATATCGATACCTCTTCTTGTAAAAATAAGATATCTATCTCTAAAATTAATCTCATATTTCCTTATATCATCGCCAACAATAAGCGGTTTGATAATTTCAGCACTTTTTGGATCGCGCTTTATTAGTTCATCTCTCTTTTCTTTGGAAATTATAAACGCCTTATTGAATCCTGTTAGAATACCTCTTAGAATTTTTCCTCCCACATACTCACCTAAGGGTTGTCCAATTTTCTCTATTTTTTTCATTATTTTTATTTCATGTTCTTTACCCAGTGACCAGTTGAAACCTTCAAACGCCTCTGGTGGAAGTTTTTGTGCATATTCACTCACCACCGAATCCAATGATTGAAATTCCAAGGACCTAACAGGAGTAAAAAGCGTACTTCTCCCCTTTACGTTAGATTTCTCTGTCAAAACAATCGCAGGGAATGTGGCGGCATCCTCGAAAACTGGAAGCTCTCCAAAATCAATGATTTCTCTAATGTATACACCTTTTGTTAGGAATTCACGAAGAGGTTTACCATAATTTGCCCTCATGAATTTATTGGATGAAATAAACCCGAACATTCCACCTTGTTTTAGAAGTTTATGGGCTCTTTCATAGAAATAGACATAAAGGTCTGCCGTGCTTTTATAAGTTTCATAATACTCCTTCAATATCGGCTTCTGCTCCTTTATTGACTCCTGCCTCACGTATGGCGGATTGCCCACGACCACGCTAAAGCCGCCCTCTCCATTCTCAAAAACCCTGTGAAACTCATAACCCCAGTGGAAGGGCTCGAGCTTTGCGAATTCAGTGGGAGAGATGTCTATTTTCTTTGCCCTCATCTCCTGGAAGAGGAGGATATCAAGGCGTCGTTTAATCTTGCCGTCCATCTCTTCGATCTTTCTCTTCAACTCCCTTGCCTTCTCCCCGGATGCCATCTTGTAGTCGGAGAGTATCTTATCCCTCTCTTGTAATAGTTCATCTAGAGGAGTTTCAAGTCCCAGAAAATCGTCTAAGGAAATTTTGAACTCCCTTAGTTTAGAAATGTCTATGTAGCCAATGAGTGTATTTCCAGCCCTGATATTATATTCAATATTGGGCAGGGCAGCAAGCCTTTTATCGGGGTCATAGGATTCTGCAATCCACAGCCACATTCGCAGCTTTGCAATCTCCACCGCCTTGTGGTTCAGGTCAACCCCGTATATGCTGTTCCGCAGTATAACCTTCTTTAAGTTGAATTCCGGGTTTTTTAAGCCCAGACTTTTCTCAATCTTCCTGTATATCTCTAAAAGAATGTTGGCAGCCTGATAGAGAAAAGCACCTGAGCCACAGGCAGGGTCCAGCACTGTGAGCTTCATCACCACATTATTATAAATATCAGAGAGGGTCAAGCTGCGCAGCCTCAGAAGGTCTTCAAAACTCTTGGGCAGCTCCTCACCCTTGTAACCCTTTTTCTCCTTAAGATACTCCTTAGACTTCTCAAGGATATATGGATAAATCGTGTTCTCGCAGATGTAGCGGGTGATGTACTTGGGGGTATAGTAGGCCCCTGTGCCCTTCCTGTCGCCCGCGGTCATGGCACGCTCAAAGATATAGCCGAGAATCTCCGGGTCGATGGAATCTTCTCCCGCTTCGCCTTCATAAACAAACTTGAAGGTATCCAGAAATTCAATAACCCTCTTCAGAATATCGGCGCGAATTAGATAATCTGGATTCTGCCTCTCTGCGTTGCTCCTCTCAAAAAGACTCCCGTTGAGGTAAGGTATTTTCTCAAACTTCGGGTCAACGTCTATGCGCTTATCTTCTTCCACGTTGAACACAGAGAAGAAGAGCTGCTTCAGCTTCGAGTTGAGCACGTCCTCGCTCAGGTTAGCGAGATAGGCGAGGATGTCCTCCTTTATTATCCTCTTCGCCTGGAGGAACTTTATGAAGATAAGGCGGTCAACTATAACCTGTGCTATCTCCTCGCGGTCAGACTCGCTTTTAACATTTAGGATGCTGCTTACTAAGCAATACTCTTCGCCTATTTCATCTCTTTCTCCCTTCAGATTGCGGTAGCTTCCGCCATGCAGCAAGGCGTTGTACCACTCGTAGAAACGCTTTGTTATCTCTGCTTCCTTCTTTTGCGTTCTCACCGCGCTTTTGCCTGTGATGAAGTTCTCTATGGCTGCGAAATCCTTTACCAAGTCACACTCTGTAACAAACTCACCAGTGTTGCTGATGAAAACCCAGCGCAAGCCATCGGTAGCAATGCCAAAGGAGTAGTCTCTTTTTGTTTCATGAAGCAGGAAAAGCTCCTTAACCTGGTTAACCGCTCCATCCTTCTTCCACAGATCGTCGCCTGTTGGTTTGGCTTCCACAAGAAACTTCAGCCCGCCGTAGCTTATCTCATAGTCCGCTTTTCTCATGCCTCCAGGGATGCGAAATCTCCTCTCCCCAACGCTGTAATCGACCTTAAGCAACTCAAGAATCTTCTCGATAATGTTCTTCTTGGTGAACTCCTCTGGGTCCTGAGGCGTCTTCAGGTCTTCGGAGGAAAGCTTCTTTTTCCTGGAGAAAACCAGAGCTCTCCTTTCAACTTTAACCTTCTGCTTCGCATTGGTAAGTATCCTATTTACATCTTTTATCAGCTCAGACTTTCCAAAAGCCCTATTCTCTCCAAGTGGTGTCTGCAAGGATTGCCTCCTTTCTTCTATATCTATGTGTGTCTCTCAACTATAATAGTGATACTGTGGTTTATAAAAATAATTTGGGACGAGGCATAGCTACACAACAAAAATTATTTGAAGTTATCAAACATACTAATGGTATGCCCAAAGTTATCGAAGTAATATACGAGGATGGCGTATTCAAGCCGCTGGAGAAAATTCAGCTGAAGGAAGGGAAAAGATTGAAGATTAGGATTGAAAAATCGAAGTTGTCGGAAGTTATAAAAAAATACAGAAAGTACTTTGAAAACATTGAAGAAGATCTTACAAAGCAGTTGGTCAGTGAAAGAAGATGATTGTAGTCGATGCCTCTGTTTATGTGGATAGTTTACTTCCCAAACTTGGAGATAGACATCAAAAGGCTAATGAAATATTAGAGGCAATATCCAAAGAAGATCTAATCATTTATGGACCAAAAATACTTACGGTGGAGTTAGCTTCTGTTTTAAGCAGAAAAATAAGTGGAAAGATTGTTAAAAATTTTTTAGAAGAGCTGACAGAAGAAATTCATTTGATTGGCGAAGAGGATTTGATTTCATTGGCATATAACTTAGCTTTTGAAGTTAGAGGGAGAGCCGTTGACCTGTACTACATTGCAGCAGCTAAGATAACCAACTCCATCCTGATAACAAATGATAAGACTATGGCAGAGAATGCCAAAAGAAGCGGAATAGAAGCTTATTATCCAATCGATGAGTTTGAAGATGTTTTAAATATAATCAGAAGTTTGAAGGGTAATGAGGCATCGTGAAAATGGCAGCTTCTGCGCCATGAAGCTGACACGGGAGTTTTTGGGTGGGGGGTGAGTTTTTTTACAGTATCCCCTTCTCCCTTAGATGTTGGGCTATCTCTTCTACAAACTTCTTTCCACTTTCAAGCACTTCCTCTGCTTCATCCTCTGATATTACAAAAGTGTACTCATAATCCCCAAGCTGCCTTTTTTCAAAGGCTCTGTTGAGTTCTCTGCCCATTTCTCTTGGAAAGATACCTGTCTTAATAAAGTGTTTCCCAAATTCAGAAATGACACCTTTATGAGATGAAAAAGACAGAT
Source organism: Candidatus Pyrohabitans sp. (assembly GCF_054014795.1). Classification (NCBI taxonomy): domain Archaea; kingdom Methanobacteriati; phylum Candidatus Hydrothermarchaeota; genus Candidatus Pyrohabitans; species Candidatus Pyrohabitans sp. The sequence goes on from NZ_JBPMGE010000097.1 coordinate 8,609, forward strand.
TTTTTGTTAGTAGAGCAGCCTGGACAGCATAGAACATGGCATAGTAAGTTCTTGATGCCGACGATTCATAATCCCCCTCTTTTAAAAGAATTTCGGCACTCCTAAGATACCTGTTCGCTCTTTTAATGAGAGAGTCTATCTCCCTCATGCTGGCACTCCTTCTTTTCGTACGTTTATAAGTAGCGGGCTTTTGAGCTTGCGGAAATCATCTTCAGATACGGGATACACAGATATCAGCACTCCATATTTCAGATTCATTTCCGTAATTATGTCTATCATTCTGTCTATCTCCCTACCGGGAACGACCTTGCCTTCAAGGACTATAAGCAGGTCTATGTCTGACTCATCGGTTGCCTCGCCCCTTGCCCAAGAACCAAAAAGGATGACCTTTTTCAGCCTTCTGCCGTATAATTTTCTGACTTCCCTTTTGAATTCTCCGAGCACCTCTTCTATATTCATTATGTCACCTAAATTTGTAACTTTTATGCCATCGATAAAAATAGCTACTCGGTCAGAGGGGCCGAAGTTGTCGGAAGTTATTAAACCTGTTAGCCCGTAACTCCGAATATCCCCTACAGAACCTCCGGCGCCTCTCTTACAACATCCGCTCTCCTTTTGAATCCACCCTTTATCTGTTCATAGGCCTTCATTATATCAGGTTTAACAGAGGCGGGTGTTTCCTTCAGTGCCTGCAGGAAGTGCTTCATCCTGACCTCCTTTGCCTGAAGGTCCTCCTTGATGGCGAACATACCTGCCCTCCTGCACACACTTGCAATATCAGCGCCCGTATAGCCCTTGGTTTCCCTGGCAAGCGCCTCCAGGTCGACATCACTGGCAAGGGGCATCCCCCTCGTATGCACACGGAAGATTTCCAGCCTGGCCTCATAATCAGGAAGTGGGATGAGCAGCAGTTCCTCAAACCTGCCCGGGCGCAGAAGGGCGGGGTCTATAATGTCGGGTCTATTTGTTGCACCTATAACCACAACATTGTAGATTTCCTCCATGCCGTCCATTTCAAAAAGGAGGGTATTCACAATCCTCTCCACCACCCTGGGTTCGCCGACAGCAGAGCCCCTCATAGGAGCCAGCGCATCAAGCTCATCGAAGAATATTATACATGGAGAAACCTCCTTGGCCTTCCTGAAGATTTCACTGATTCTCCTCTCAGTCTCTCCAAACCACTTGCTCAGCACATCAGAGCCCCTGACTGAGATGAAGTTGGCCTCACTCTCAGTGGCCACCGCCTTGGCGAGAAGCGTCTTTCCGCATCCAGGCGGGCCGAACAGGAGGATACCCCTGGGCGGTGTTATACCCACCCGCTTGAAAGATTCGGGGTACTTCAATGGCCACTCCACCATCTCCTTGAGCTTACTCTTCACCTCCTTCAAACCACCCACATCCTCCCAGTGGACCGTGGGCACCTCCACCAGCACCTCTCTGAGCGCAGATGGCTCAATTGTCTTCAGCACCTCAAAGAAGTCGCTTCTCAGTACAAAGAGCTTCTCCAGTGCCTCAGGAGGTATCTCCTTCTCCAGGTCCAGCTTCGGCAAAACGCGCCTCAGGGCGTTCATCGCCGCCTCCCTGCAGAGGGCTGCCAGGTCCGCGCCCACAAAACCGTGGGTGACATCTGCAAGTTCATCAAGGTCGACAACATCCTCCTTTTTAACCAGGCCCTTCTCAACATCCTCCTCCTTGGCCAGGGGCATACCACGGGTGTGTATCTGAAGTATCTCCTTTCGCCCATTTCTGTCGGGTACGCCTATCACTATCTCGCGGTCAAACCTTCCCGGGCGCCGCAGAGCCGGATCCAGGGCATTCGGACGGTTCGTCGCGCCTATCACTATCACCCTGCCCCTGCTTTTCAGACCATCCATCAGCGCGAGAAGCTGCGCCACTACCCGGCGCTCCACTTCGCCGGTTACCTCCTCCCGCTTGGGTGCTATTGCATCAATTTCATCAATAAATATAATACTTGGCGCATTGGCCTCTGCTTCCTCGAATATCTCCCTTATTCTCTTCTCACTCTCCCCATACCACTTACTCATTATTTCAGGGCCACTTATAGAGATAAAATAGGCATTGGTCTCATTTGCCACAGCCTTTGCTATCAACGTCTTCCCTGTGCCCGGCGGACCGTGGAGGAGCACACCCTTGGGAGGGTCAATCCCAAGCCTGTCAAACAGCTCAGGATGGTTTATGGGCAGCTCAACCATCTCCCTTATCTTCCGGACCTCCTCCTTCAAACCCCCTATATCCTCATAGGTCACCTCCGGTATTCTCTCCGCCTCTTTCACCCTCACTGCCTCTGGCCTGAGTTCAATCTGGGTTGCCTCTGTTACCCTCACAATCCCCGCAGGTTGTGTCGAAACCACTATGAATCTGATTTCACCCAGAGAAAAGGGGGTCAACCTGAACCCTTCAAAGAACCTCTCAAAGATGTCAAAACTCCTCAGCTCTCCCCTGTATCTCTCAGGGCTTGAGGGCATTATAACATCACCCTTTTTCAGGGGTCTTCCCAGCAGATAACCCCTGAAGATGTCCCCACTTGCGAGTATCCGAACACCCTCCTGGATCGGAGCGAGAACCACCCTCTGGGCATCCTTATACTCGGCCTTCCTGACCTTCACAAACTCGCCTATGCTGGTTCCTGCATTTGCCCTTATCAGGCCGTCCATCCTTATGATTTTTAATCCTATATCGCTCTGGTAGCCTCTCAGGGCTATTGCCCCGGTGGACCTCTTGCCCTCCACCTCCACAATATCCCCTGGAATAATGCCCAGCTCATCCATTATATTTGAATCTATCCTAACTATACCCCTGCCAACATCCCGCTGGATTGCCTCGGCAACCCTCAGTTGAGCTTCTTTGCTCATAGCCCCTATTAATATATGGTTGTTTTAATATAAAAATCCTTTTTCAGCCCTTCATCCCCTCCACCCTCTCCCTCAGCATCTCCAGCACCTTGGCGGGGTCCGCCCTCCCTCGCGTCCTGCGCATCACATGCCCCACCAGAAAGTTCAGCGCCTCCTTCCTTCCAGAGAGATAGTCCTCCACAGCCTTCGGATTCTCGGCTATGGCCTCCCTCACGGCCCTCTCAATCACATCCTCCTCGGTTATCTTCTTCAGCCCCTTCTCCTCTATAATCGCCCATGCAGGTCTTTTTTCCTTAAGAATATCCCTGATAACAAGCTCCCCGCTGGTTGCAGTAATTTCCCCCGAATTCATTGACTTCAGTATTGTAATTATATCCTCTGCCGTAATACCGCTCTCAGAGAAGCTCTTGTTCTCAAAGTTTAATATTTTCTTGACTATGTGCCTGAAAAATGGAGCTGCAACCTTTGGGTCTATCTCTCTGCAAACTTCCTCAAAGGCATCTGCCATCTCAATTTCGCTTGTTATTGCCCAGGCATCATCCTTTCTGATTCCATACTGCTTTATAAACCTCGCCTGCTTCAGGTGGGGTGCCTCGGGCAGAGTAGCCCTTATCTCTGCTATTTTCTCCTCTGTGATAAGCAGGGGCGGAACATCCGGGTCCGGGATGTAGCGGTAGTCCTCTGCCTCCTCCTTTGTGCGCATACCCCTGGTTATCATCTGCGCCTCCAGATAGGCGCGGGTCTCGCGCTTCACCACCCTGCCCCGCTTCATGAGGTTTTTCTGACGCGTAATTTCAAACTTCAGCGCACGGTAGGCGCCGCGGATGCTGTTTATGTTCTTTATCTCAACCCTTGCTCCGCCCTCAATGCTTATGTTGGTATCCATCCGCATGGTTCCGCCCTCCTCGCGCACCCGCCGGGTGTAGCGCAGCACCTTCACCAGCTCCTTCAGAAATTCCCTTGCCTCCTCTGGTGAGTGCATGTCGGGCGCAGTAACTATCTCCACCAGGGGCACGCCGGAGCGGTTGTAATCCACCCTGCCCGTGGTGGGGTCGTACTTACCAGGGTCCTCCTCGAGGTGCACCTCCCATATTCCCACACCTGCGAGTTCGCCGTTCTTACCTATGGGCATCGATGTACGCTGATATCCGGAAGGCAGGTCAGGGTAGTCGTAGTGCTTTCGCAGAATGTAGATGGGCTCCTTTACAATTTCGCAGTTGAGCATCAGGGCTATTGCAACCGCCGCATCTATAGCCTCCTGGTTCACCGGCATGGGTTTGGCCCCGGGCAGACCAAGGCATACCTCACACACATTGGTGTTCGGCGCCGCCTCGCGGTAGCTGGTGGGTGACCTGCAGTAGAGCTTTGTCCGCGTTGCAATCTGCTCATGAATCTCCAAGCCTATGGTTACCTTCATGCCTACCCACCCTCCAGCGCATACATGGCATTGAGTATCTTCTGCTCCTCCAGAGGCTTTGCGTGAAACTGCAGACCCACGGGTATGCCCTCAACTTCGCCGGCTTTTATAACCCCTGCGGGTATGCCCGCCAGATTCGCAGGTACTGTTAAGAGGTCGTAGGCGTACATCGCGAGGGGGTCTATCTCCTCTCCGAGCCTGTGGGGAAGCTTTGGCGTCGTCGGTCCTGCGATTAAATCCACCCCGCTAAGAGCCTCCAGGAGCTCTCTCTTGATGAGGGAGCGGAACTGCAGCGCGCGGCGGTAGTATCTGCCGGAGTACTCCTTCTGGCTTATGTACCTGCCGAGCATTATCCTGCGCAGCACCTCCTCGCCGCACACCTCCTCTATGCGGTAGCCGTAGCGCCTGCCATCATAGCGTCGGGTGGCTGAAAAGAATTCCACAAAAACAGTAAGGTAGTAGGTGGGCAGGGCCTTGTCCAGGCTGGGAAGCTCTACCTCAACAACATTCGCCCCCTGGGCCTCAAGCTTCCTAAGCGCATGCTTCACCTCACGCATAATCCCGGGTGATGTGTACTCCTCGAACTCCCTGGCGAAGCCTATGGTATAGCCGGAGAGGTCAGGGCTCAGCCGGGAGGTGTAGTCGGGGCTGGAGATGCGCAGCGTCGTCGCCTCTCTGGGGTTGTGGCCAGCGACCACCTCAAGAAGCAGGGCCGCGGAGTATACATCTCTCGCCAGGGGACCTATCTGATCAAGGCTCATGGCAAGGTCTATCAGACCATAGCGGGGCACCAGGCCATAGGTGGGTTTTATTCCAACCACTCCGCAGTGGGACGCCGGGTTGCGTATACTGCCCCCGGTGTCGCTTCCCAAGGCAAGGTCTGCGAAGTTCGCAGCCACCGCTGCGGCGCTTCCAGAGGAAGAACCCCCCGGTATTCGGCCCATCGCCGCCGGATTCTGGGTGGGACCAAAGCAGGAGGTCTCACCGCTGCTCCCGCATGCGAACTCGTCCATGTTGGTCATGCCTATAACAATCCCATCCTCGCGGCGAATGCGCTCTATCACCACCGCATCGTAGGGCGAGATGTAGTTCTCCAGCGTCCTGGAGGCACAGGTGGCGCGGAGCCCGCGGACGTTGATGTTTGACTTCACAGCTATCGCCAGGCCGGCGAGCTTCCCGGCTCTGCCCTGCTCTATCCTCTCATCCACAGCGCGGGCTTCCTCAAGGGCGTGTGGGCTAACCTCGATGAAGGCGTTTATCTCCCTGTCCCTGGCCTCAATAGCCTCCAGGTAGCGCGCCACATTCTCCTCTGCGCTCACCGCCCTGCTCCTGAGCTCGTCAAGAGTACTCATAATCAGCTACACCCAGCTTCCCACTTCGGCGATGTAGTTGCCCTCCTCATCCACGCGGGGCGCAATCTTCAGCGCCATATCGCGGAAGTCTGACTTCAGTTCAGGGGTATCGTCCTCGCGGGTGACATTTATATCCTCAACCACGTAGTATGTCTCCTCCAAGCTGATCTCCCCCAGGGCTTCGGAAAGCTCCCTGAGCACACGCTCCGCCTGGCGACGAATCTCTGCTTTCTCCTCCATGGTAAGGCCTCTGCTCTGTGTAATGCAGAAGAAATATAAAAAGTATGCGGAGGTCACTCTAATTGCTCGATGCAAAATAATTATATAGCTTTATGTGAATGAATATAGAATAGGTGCAAGAATGCATAGGGCAGAGATATTAGTGGATGGCGACGTTCAGGGGGTAGATTATCGTTACCAAGTAAGAAGGGCAGCTTGGAAACACAGGTTAACTGGAACTGTGGAGAATCTGGAGGATGGAAGGGTTAAAATTATTTGCGAAGGTGAGAAGGAGAAAATAAAGGCTTTTATTGAAGATATAAAAATTGAAACCCCACCTATCTCTGTTGAGAGTGTAGATTACAAATTCCTCAGTGCAACTGGAGAGTTCAGTGCTTTCAAAATAGTCACCGGAAGTTTTGAGGAGGAGATGATTGAAGGGTTCTCGACAGGAGCTGTTTACCTATCCACTCTTCGAGATGAATTAAAAGGATTTAAGGAAGAAAATAATCAGAGCCTGAAAGAGATGGCAACTAAAACAGACAAATTAAGGGGAGATGTCAACCTAAATTTTAGAGTCCTTGATGAGAAGTATCACGCAGTTTCCGATGAACTTAGGTCAATAAATCAAAACATTGCAAGGCTTACTGAAAATATTTCCAGATCAAACGAGCTTTTGGCAAAACTGATAGAAGATTATCTAGAAACCAAAAGAAAGCCAGATTAGCAGCACCTGGCTAATCCTGGCGCCTGACCAGAATCACGCCGTCGTTGGCCTCCACGTCCTCGCTGCTGAAAACTCTTTTCCTGTCGCCGCGTTTTACCAGAAACTCCCTCACATCGCCCTCCTCGCCGAGGGTGACACTTATAACCCTGCCGTAGTAGTTACCCCTTTTATCGTATACCTCCTTTCCTATCATCTCATGCCTGACCTTCACATACTCTTCACCCTGAGAGAGGGCATAGCCGGGGGTCTCCTCAAGCTCCTCTTTTGCCTCGCCTTCAAAGAGTTCAAACTCCTCGCCCTCATCACTGAGCTTCAGGCCTTCCTCCTCGCTCAGCCTCTTCAAATACTCGCGCGTTGGAGAGGAGGCGGCTTTGGCAGGGGTTTCAAGTCTGTAGCTCAGAAAAAGCAGGGCAGCACCATTCGCTATCAATACCAGGCTGGGGATAAAGAGCATGAGCGTGGTGAGCTGGATTGCACCCACCCCAAAGGGCGGAGAAACATCCGGCGTAAAGAGTCGCATCGCAAAGGAGTAAAACTTAACCGGAGCCAGAAGTGCCACCAGGCCAAAAAGAAGATTGAGAACCCCAACTGCTCTAACAACTTTCATCTCCAGCCCTCAAAATAACTTCTTACTGTCTCCATATAAAGCTTCTCCCGCATACTTTTATGAACAGATATCCACAAAAACCAATAAAAAACACCTATGAACGAGACGAAGCATTGAGGGACGCCTCGATCTTCTTTAGCGTGGCATCGCTGTTGGTGTAGTAGCTCTCCACCCATCTTCGCACATCATAAAACTCCCTGATGTTGTTTTCAAGCAGATAATCCAGAACAAGCTTCCTCTTCTCAAGTTCTTCATTCACCTCTTCTATGGGAATGCCCACCTGCTTGGCAAGGTCCTGCTTCAGCCTGCTCGGCGTACCTGTGCTCCTTATGGTATCGCTGCTCGGCTCCCACTCGTAAATCCTGCTCAAAGCCACAGTGCCATCGGTAATCCCGCCAACCTCCGTAACCTCTGTTACCCTCCTTATCAGCCCCTTCTTTTCGTGGGTGTACCTTGCCTGCATGACAATCAAATCCAGGGCTGGAATCATTATCATGGGGACGTTCATAGGCTCATTTGTAAGGCGCGTTATGCACTCTCGGGCGCTGTTTGCATGAAGCGTTGCAAGCGTCCCGTTGTGCCCGGTGTTCATGGCGGTGAAAAGGGTCTTTGCCTCCGGCCCCCGGACCTCACCTATAATCAACCTATCCGGCCTCATTCTAAGCGTGTTCTTGAGCAGGGTATCCATATCTATCTCCCCCTTACCCTCTATGCTGGGAGGACGCACCTCAAACCTCACCAGATGCTTTACAGAAAGCTGAAGTTCTGCTGTGTCTTCGATGGTGATAACTCGCTCGCGACTGCGAATAAAAACAGTAAGGGCATTGAGTGTGGTCGTCTTTCCACATCCTGTGCCACCAGCCACGAGTATGTTCTTTGGCCACACGCCGAGTCCATCTACCATCAGCCAGAGGAAAGCCACAACCTCGCTGTTGAGGGTATTGTACTTCATCAGGTCGACTATGGTGAGGGGGTCCTTTTTGAACTTCCTTATGGTAACCGTTGGCCCATCCAGGGCAGGAGGGCTCAGCGTTGCATTGACACGGGAGCCGTCGGGAAGACGGGCATCGAGGAGGGGCGAGGAGGCATCGATGCGCCTGCCAATACTCGAGGCTATCCGCTGTACTATATTCACAATCTCCTTCGGGTCCTGAAAGACCACATTTGTCTCAAGTATCCCGTACTTCCTGTGGACAACGTACACAGGACGCTTGGGGCCTATTACCATTATCTCTTCGATTTCATCATCCTGAAGAAGAGGCTCAAGCAGACCGTAGCCCACCATGTCGTTCACAATCATCTCTGCAAACATCTGCCTCTTCTCGGGCGAAAGCTCCACATCGCCCTTAAGCCTGTCCATTATCTCAAGCACAGCGAAGAGCATACGCTGTTTCCTCTGCTCCTTCGTCAAACCCTGCAGCTCAACCTTCGCCTCTTTAATCGCTGCCTCCTTTACTCTCTTAAGAAACTTCATCTCTCTGGGGGTGAGGGTAGGGAGTTCAATCCTGTAGAAATAGCTGTTTCCCAGAGATACTACCCGGGACCTGGTATCACTCATTCCCTATCGCCCGCCTTATACGTACTTTGAGGTCATTAGGGTCAAAGGGCTTGGTTATGTAGTCCACAACACCTTCAACTGCCAGACCGGAGAGCACCTCGCTGGCTTCACTGCGCACAGTAAAGAGTATCACCGGCACGCGCTCTGCACCTTTGTGCATGCGGAACTTCTCCAGAAAATCCCATCCGTCCATGCGGGGCATCATTATATCGAGGAGAACTATGTCAGGCATCCCTTTCTTCACAAGCTTCAGCGCTTCTTCTGCACTTCCCGCCTCAATTACCTCATATTCATCCTCAAGGATATTTCTCACGAGCCTCAGCATATCCTGCTCGTCATCCACTACCAGAACCTTAGGCATTTTATTCACCTTCCTTCAGAGGGAGCACCAGTGTAAATGTTGAGCCCTCGCCCGGAATGCTCTCTGCATAAATCTCGCCATCATGTGCTTCCACTATTGTCTTTACCACCGCGAGTCCCATTCCTGTGCCCCCGTATCTGCGATTTATTGACGCATCACCCTGGAACAGAGGCTCAAAGCTCTTGGGTAAAATACTCTCTGGTATCCCTATACCGGTGTCACTCACCGAGATAACTGCACTGCTCCTCATTTTCCGCGCCTTTATTGTTATTTTACCCTGTGGACGGTTAAACTTTATGGCGTTGTCTAGGAGATTTACAAGCACATGTCTAAGCTTATCAAAATCCCCCTCAACATTAAAATCTTCCACCTGAAGCTCCATTTCAATGTTTCTATGAGAGATATCCTTGTTTTTCTTCTCAACGGCGCTGGAGATTAAAGCCCGCGCTGAAAAACGAGAAGGATGAAGTTTTATCTTCTCCTTTGAGGCTTCTGCCATGGCAATAAGGTTGCCAACTATTGTGTTCTGCTTCTCAAGTGCCTCGATTATCTTCATGAGTCCCCTTCTGCGTTCTTCTCCATCCTGCTCATCCAGGGCGAGTTCCGCAAAACCCTTTGCAATTGTCATTGGTGTGCGAAGCTCGTGACTTACATTTGCAATTATATCATTTTTGAGCTGATCCAGGGTTTTTAGCTCTTTATAAGCTTTGTTAAGCTTTTCCTTTGACTCACGCTCATCCTCAAGGATGTTTAAAAGCGCTTTCTGACTCTCCTCAAGCTCCCGGGTATACTTCCTAATCTTCTCTTCTGCCTGCCTGCGCTCAGTGATATCCCGCACTACAACAAGCACCGCTGGCATGCCCTGATGGATAAAAGGAACTGCTGCCACCTCCACATCCACAGGCTTACCGTCAAGACGGACAAATCTCTCCTCAATAAGGGGAACTCCCGTCCCCCCCTCAATCAGCCGTTTTACCCGTTCTCTGACAACTTCAGTATAATCTGGATGCACAAAATCCATTATTGACTTCCCGATGAGTTGTTCCGGAGCTTCTGCGCCAAGAAGCTTCTCACATGCTGAATTGACAAATACAATTCTGCCCCTGCTGTGCACAGTGATGGCATAGGGTAAAAATTCCACAAGCTTTTGAAATATTTCTTCGTTCTCTCCAAGTTTTTCAACATATCCATCTTCATTTAGATTCTTAATCATTTTCCGGACCCTCTGATTCGGTACAAAGCCTTCTGAGCCTGTCCAGCTCCTCTTTAAGCCTTTTGTTCTCCTCTTTTAGCTCAAGCATGCGTAATTCCCTGTCTATGATAGCCCGCCTCCAGCGTTCAAGCTCATTTATGCGCTTTTCAAGCCTCTCCTGAAGCTTTACCTTATCCGTTATATCCCTTGAGGACTCCACTATGGTGACTATATTACCCTCGCTGTCCCTTATTCCTGCAGCAGTAATTTCCACAGTTATCATGTTGCCCTCGCAGTCATAGTGGGTGTGTATGACCCCGTGCACCTCGCCCTTCTCCAGCACCTCCTTAACAGAACAGGGCACCTCCTTGCACACACTCTCACTTCCGTGAACAACCTCATAACATTTATTCCCGACAACTTCGCTTCTATCCAGCTTTAGCATCTTAAGTGCTGCAGGATTTGCGTCCAGTATAGTATAATCTCTGCCGATTAAGAATATGCCATCGTTTGCCCCTTCAAATATTCCTTTAAAGTGTTCTCTGCTCTCCTGAAGCTTGCCCTCACGCAGTACAATATAAGTCTCTATTGCCACAGCCATGTCCAAGAAGGTCAACTTCAGCAGGCTCTCGACGTATGGCAGCACATTTTCACTTTCCGGGAACACTTTGCTCATCTTGGGCATCATCAAGGCCAAGTACTTCCTGTAGGCGCCGAGGTACCAGCGCGCTGACAATGAGATGCGGTCGTGGGCTTCACCAACTCGTGCTCTGTCCACAAGATACTCCAGATCATAGTTGCCCTGTGTCAGCCTCCTGAAGTACTCCTCCTGTTTGGTTTTTACCTTCTTTACGCTTGCTTCGCCAGAGAAAAAACGCGAAGTTTCTTCAAAGCTAAGAAGATGCTCATAAAAGAGATTCTGTATCTCTTCATGTTCCGTGAGCAACACTTCGCCTATTCTCTTCAACCTCTCTTCGTCCTTGCTCTCTATTTCAAGGTAGCTTTTCAGAGTCTCCCAATCCTTTCCAAGAAGTTTCTCCACCTTCATTATGTGACAACCTCTCCTTTTCAAGCTCCTCCTTGAGCTGTTTGAGCTCTTTTCTGAGGTTTCTTATCTCAATGTCCTTCTCTATACCTGTCCTGAACCACCGCTCAAGCTCCGCGACGCGGGCGCGGTAGTCATGAACCCTTGCCTCTTTGATCTTTCCATCTTCAAACCATTCCATAAGCTCCTTTATGCTGTACAGAAGTTCCCTATCCTCAGGCGGAAGGTCCACTTCGACATCACCGGGCAGAGGATGGTCTATCTCGTCCACCCTGACAAAGGGAGGAGGAACCGCCGGTAAGAAACGCTTCTTCATTATCAGCCCACCAAGAAAAACAAAGGCGGAAATCGCAAAACCCGCGTAAATAAGGAACCAGATAGCAGGATATCCCTGCTCTGTGGTTATAAGTCTCATAGGTAAAAGGAGTATAAGTCCAACCACCAGAATCACAAGTACCCAGAAAGCCCGCCAGTAATTTTTCTTCCCGGCACGTGATGCCGGGATATCCCCCACGTTTTTGTGAGAATCTCCCATTTCCCTCACCCCGTTCAGCAGGTACGTCGGTGCAGATTCATAGCCTCGATATATTCCATTTATCATTTCACTATGCTTTTATATATCCTATATGTCCTTTTATATTTCCCATATTTATATATTTTTATAAAATTGTTTTCAATAACCGCCTTTGCACGCCTCAGGAAAGCCTCTCCAAAAACTTTTTTAATGGTAGGGCAATAAAGACCTTAAGAGATTTTTATCTGAATCACTCTGATGGAGGAATTTTATTGGCAAGGGTTGCTGTAAAGAGAAGGAAAATAGACACCTGGAAGACAAAGAAGTGGTACAATATTCTAGCTCCAAAGATATTTGGTGGGGTGAAGATTGGCGAAACCCTGGCGAGTAATCCAGAGCAGCTTATTGGAAGGGTTATAGAGGCCACCATGAAGGACATTACCGGGGACTTCACAAAGCAGCACATAAAACTGAGATTTAAGATTACAGAGGTGCGCGGCAACAACGCCTATACCCGCTTCGAGGGGCAGAGGTTATCACGAGAGTACATGCGCAGCCAGATTCGCAGGAAGAGCACCCGGGTAGAGGGAATAGTCGATGCAATCACGAAGGACGGCCACAAGCTGCGCATTCGGGTTATAGCCCTCGCCTTCGGCAGGGCACAGACCTCACAGGAGTGTGCCATACGGAGAATACTCGTGGACATGGTAAAGACTGCGGCTGAAGAAAGGGAATTTGACAGCTTTGTGCAGGAGGTTGTATCCGGGAAGATAGCCGCCAGCATGTACCGCGCTGCAAGCAAAATATACCCCCTCAAACGCGTTGAGGTAAGGAAGATTAAGGTTCTGGAATATCCCGCCCAGAATGTGAAGCCAGCTGAAGAAGCTCCTGCAGTCGAGGCGTAAAAATAAAGCCTCCGTTACGGAGGTTACGGTATGTATCTCGCCATTTTCATCTGTCTTGCCTTAGGTATTCTGATATACAAGAAGAAGGTGCTGGACGCTCCTGGCACTGCCGTTGCAGTGCTCATGGGGCTTCTTGTCTACTTTTTCGCCGGCTACAGCTGGCTAATCCTCCTTCTGAGCTTCCTTTTTCTGGGTTTTGCCACCACGAAGTACAGATATTCCTACAAGAAGGAGCTCAATGTTTCTGAGCCCCACGGCGGGCGCAGGAGGGCGGTAAACGTCATTGCAAACGGGGCACTGCCGACAATCTTTGCAGGGCTCTATGCCATTGACAGCAGCCAGGGGGTTTTTCTTGCAGGTTACCTCGCATCCCTCGCCACTGTGACTGCGGATACGCTTTCATCAGAGCTTGGTGTGCTGAGCAGAAAGAAACCCGTGCTGATAACCACCTTTCAGGAGGTGCCACACGGCACCAACGGGGGAATAACCCTTCTGGGCGAACTCGCCGGCATAGCGGGCGCGCTCTTCATAGGGCTCATGGCCTATGCCCTTGGCATGGCCCCCCTAACCCTGAGCCTCGCCTCAAGCCTTCTGGGCGGTATCCTGGGCTTCAACTTCGACAGCCTCCTGGGAGCTGTTTTTGAGCGCCGCCGCATGCTGAGCAACGCATGGGTTAATTTCTTCTCCAGTATGGCGGGCGGACTTTTCGGTGCAGGCGCTGCCCTCTACCTGCTGCGATAGATTTTTAACTCCTCCTGCATAGCTTCTGGCGATGACCTCTATTGAAGAACTCAGGGAAATGCCTCTTGAAGAGCTTCTGGACAGAGCCTGGAAGCTGAGGCAGAGCAACTTTGAGAATGTGCTCCATGTCTCTGCGCCCAGCGCAAAGAGATATGAGATTGCCAGATTTAAAAACTCGCCCCGAAGATTTGTAAATGTGAGTGTCACTGGCACCGCATGTTCGCTGAAGTGCGAGCACTGCAGGGGGAAGCTGCTGGAGAGTATGCACCACGTAGCAAGTGAGGAGGAACTCCTCACCCTGGGGGAGAGGCTTGTGGAACAGGGATGTGAGGGCATGCTGATAAGCGGCGGCGCTGACACCGAGGGCAGGGTTCCACTGCGCCGCTTCACCCGGACGATAAAACAGCTGAGAGAGATGGGGTTGAGGGTTATTGTGCACTCTGGTTTGGTGGGCGAGGAGGATGCCCGCGCCTTAAAGCGAGCAGGAGTGGAGCAGGTGCTCCTCGACATTATAGGCGACGAGACAACAATCTCGGAGGTGTACCACCTCAGCAAAAAGCCGGAAGACTATCTTCAGGCCCTTGAGAGTCTGAGGCGGGAGGAGATGAGCATCGCCCCGCACATAGTGGTGGGGCTGCACCGCGGTGAAATTCGCGGTGAGTACGAGGCCCTTCGCATGATTACAAAGGCAGGGGCGGAGGTTATTGTTATAGTGGTGCTCTCGCCCATGTACGACACGCCCTTCGAGGGCATTGCCCCGCCTTCGCCACGGGAGATTGCAAGGCTCATTGCAACTGCACGAATTTTGAATCCCCGCACGAAGCTCAACCTGGGCTGCGCAAAGCCCGCCAAAGCCAAGGCCGAGATAGAGACTCTTGCGATAGACGCAGGCATCAATACAGTCGCCTATCCCACTGAGGAGGCTCTGAGCCACGCTGCGGAGCGCGGACTTGAGCTAAGCTTCTCTGAGATGTGCTGTACGCTGGTGTAGGACATGGCGGTGAAGCTTTTTGACCTTGGGTTTATGTCCTGGAAGCAGAGCCAGCTTGTTTACCATGCTCTCGCCAAGCTGGGGATAGAGGCCCTGGTGGTGCAGCGCGCCTCGCAGTGCTATGTCTCCCTGGGGCTCTTCAACACCCCTCAGGAGCTCGACCTGGCTTATATGCGCAGCCGGGGGATACCCTACTTCAGGCGTGAGATAGGTGGAGGCATAGTGCTCCTCGACAGTGAGCAGCTTTTCTACCATGTTATTGTCCACAGGGACAGCGCTCACACCCCTGTGAAGACCGACTCCTTCTACAGGAAGTTCCTCGCGCCGGTTATCGCAACCTACAGACAGCTCGGTTTAGATGCAAGCTACAGGCCCGCGAATGACCTAGTGGTTGAGGGAAGGAAGATCTCTGGCAACGGCGCAGGTCTGGTAGGCGATTGCAAGGTACTGAGCGGCAGCATACTCTTCGACTTCAACCGGGAGCTGATGGCGCGCGTGCTGCGTCTGCCCAGCGAGGCCTTCAGGACAAGGGCAAGGGAGCTTATGGAGGAGAGGCTCACAACGCTCAGGGAACAGCTTGGCAGCTTCTCAGGCGAGGAGGTGAAGAGCTTGCTGATTGAGAACTTCGAAGAACTCTTCGGAGGCTTTGAAGAGGCCGAGATAACGCCCGAGATAGAGCGCAAGATGCACAGCCTGGAGAAGGAGTACCTCTCCCCCGAATGGCTGGAAATGCCGGGCAGGCAGGCTAAGGGCAGAGAGCTCAAAATCGCAGAGGGCTGCTACCTGGTTTTTGCCACCATCGGCAAGGTGGAGATAATCGCAGAGCGCGGAGATGGCAGGCTAACCTGGGTCAGGGCCACACGGGGTGATGAACCACTGAGCAAGCTTGAAGACTCGCTTAAAGCTGCGCCCCTGAACTACGAGAAAATCTTAAATATCCTTACAGAGACCTTAGACTATAACCCCAACGTGGAAGAGGCAGCCAGAGTTATCGCAGGAGGTAGCTGAATGGAACTCAAGGCCAAGCAGGTTTTAAAGGTTCAAAAGTACGAATTCCCTCTGGACAGGCTTTACTACAGAGGTAGAAATGCCCACCTATGGGTTAAGCGGGAAGGTGAAGAAGCGCTCATAGGCATAGATGCCTTCCTCGCAGAGAGCGCTGGTTATCTCAACTACCTCTCAGTAAATGTAAAAAAGCTTGAGAAGGGCGAAGCCTTCGGCAACTTTGAATCAGCAAAGTTTGTGAGCAAGCTCTATGCCCCTGTAAGCGGTGAAATCACCGAGGTCAACCATGCGGTTGTTGAAAATCCCAGGGCGATAAACGAGGACCCCTACGGGGCGTGGCTCGTAAAGGTGAAGCTCGCCGGCGAGGGTGAGCTTGAGGATTTACTCGGCGACAGGAAGGAGCTTTCCTCCTGGATTGAGGAGGAGATAGCCAGGCTGGAGGAAGAGTAGTGGAGAGCCCTGAGTATGTGCAGACCTCGACTGCGGCGGCGATAACCCTCAAACTCTTCCCGGGCAGATTCTACAGGGGAGCGAAGCTCAAGGCCATTAACCTCCTGCTCACCTATACCGACGGCTGCAAGGCAGGCTGCGCCTACTGCGGATTGTCGAGCAGGAGGGTGAAGCTCAGCGAAAAAACCTTTATCCGCGTTGACTGGCCCACCTTCGCCACGGACGAGATAATCGCACGCGTAAATGAGCACGGCTCATCCCTGGAGAGGGTGTGCATCTCCATGGTAACCCACCGCAGGGGCTATGAAGATACTGTAACCTTGGTGAAGCGCTTCCGCGAAGAGACCCCCCTCGCGATATCCACGCTTATCTCGCCCACTTTGATGAGGAGCAGGGAGATGGTAGCTGAGCTCAGGGAAGCGGGCGCAGACATGTGCGGCATAGCCGTGGATTGCGCCACGCCAGAGCTCTTCGACGCCCTCCGGGGGCGTGGTATAGGTGGACCCCACAGGTGGGACCACTACTGGCGCGTTGTAGAGTGGGCGGTCTCGTGCTTCGGGCGCTACAATGTGAGCGTCCACCTTATTGTAGGTCTGGGAGAGAGTGAGCGCGAGATGCTGGCAGCGGTGCAGCGCGCCTACGATGCCGGCGCAGAGGCTCACCTCTTCGCCTTCTACCCCGAGGCCGGCTCGCCTATGCAGGAGCACGAGCGTCCGGGTATTGAGCAGTACCGCAGGGTGCAGCTGGCGCGCTACCTCATCCACCGCAGCCTGGCTCGCTACGAGGATATGCGCTTCTCCACCAGAGGCGAGGTGGTGGATTTTGGAGTAAGCCGAGAGGTGCTGGAAGAGGTTATTCATGAGGGCAAAGCCTTTATGACCTCCGGCTGCAGGGGTGGTGACGGCGAGGTGGCCTGCAACCGTCCCTACGGGAATGAGCGCCCCAGTGAGGTGCTGAGAAACTTCCCCTTCCTGCCCGACGATGAGGATAAGGCACTTATACGCCGGCACCTTGGTCTTGTGTAGCCCTCTCCTCAATCAGCTCCAGCAGGTGACGCGCATCCTGCAGCTCTTCAAGCTCCCGCCTCGCAATTGTCGCCACGCCTGAGATGTTTTTAACCCTGCCGGAATCAAGCAGTATAAACGCCCCGCGGTTAACAGTTTCGGCGATGCTCCTGAGTATCTTCGCCCTCTCCATCACCTCCCGGGAGCAGCAGCGCGCTGCCTTTGCAAGGAGCACAGCCTCTCTGCTCTTTGTAAGCGCAGAGAAGGGTGCCTTCCGCACGGGATAAACCTCAAAGCCCAGACTGCGAAGCACCGCTAGATTGGCTGCGGGGGAGCCGCACTCACCCAGCCCGGGCACACGAAAGATGTTCAGGGGCTTGACCAGCGGTGTGCTGAAGAACTCCTCAAGCTTGAACGCCGTCTCAAAGGTGGCGCTCGTCTCTTCCTCCTCATACCTGTAAATAGCCTTTGGCGAAAGTCCAACCTGCTTCGCGAGGGCAGGTCTGCTCAGGTTGTGGGCCTTCCTCAGGTTCTTTAAAAGGGTGCCGTCGATGCTTGCATAGTACCCACCGCGGTAGCAGAGCAGCGCGGGATACTCGCTGTCGAGAGCATTTTCCAGTGTCTGCTCACTCACACAGGCTAGGCCGTGCCTCAGGTACACCACACCCTCCTGCAGCGCTTCAGTGGTCTTCTTCTCACCAACAATTACAGGCGCCGCACCGAGTGTTGCCGCCACCTTAACTATATCCTTTGCCTGCGTATCTGTCAGGCTGTCTATGTTAGCGAGCACCTTCACCAGTAGAAGCTTCCCTCCCTGACGTGCAAAGAAGTCAAAACAAGCATTGCTCAATATGCACGCTTCAGAAATCTCAAAGCCGCGCTTCTCAAAGATTTCCAGCACCCTGAGGAATAAATTCAGCCTCTCCTGCATTTCCACCGCATCTCTTTTTATTCCTCCTCCTATAAATCGCTTACCCCCGTTATCCTGCTGTGAGTATTACATGCTCCTGCATATAGGCATCGACGATACGGACTCCGCAAGCAAGGGGATGTGCACCACCTACATAGCTGCGCTGCTCATGAAGCGTCTCTCTGCTCTGGGTGAGGTTGAAGAGGCAAAGCTTGTGCGCCTCAATCCCAACATCAAATACAAGACCCGGGGCAATGCTGCGGTGGCGCTTACGATTAGAACAAAGAAGGGTGAGGAGGTAAAGCGCATCGCAAGGCGAGCCGTTGAAGAGCTGGCTGTTTTCAGCGACCCGAACACCAATCCGGGTGTAGTGTTCTATGAGGGTGAGATTCCAGAGGAATTTAGAGATTTCTACCAACGTACGCTCCACCGCGTTGCAGAGATTGAAGAGGCTGAGAGACTCCTCACCACCCACGGCGCCGAGTATTTGAAGTACAAGCTGGGCAGGGGTATTGTGGGCGCCCTTGCAGCAATAGGCGCAGAGCTGAGCAATGCAACCTACGAGTACGTTGCCTACCGTGCCAGAGAGCGCTGGGGCAAGCCTAGAAGCCTAGACCCTGCGTCGGTGCTCAGGATGGACGCCCTCACCTTCCCCCTTACCTTCAACAACTTCGATTACCGCGAGCAGCGAATGCTTATCGCCCCTCACACGCCCTGCCCTGTGCTCTTCGGCATCCGCGGGATTAATGCACAGGTGGTGGAGGAGGCTGCGAAGATTGTCGAGCCTGGAGAGGAGGTTGCGCTTAGCGCCGTCTTCAAAACCAACCAAGGTACAGACGCTCACCTGCAGGAGGTTTCGCGTGTGGCGGAGGTCGAGCCCTTCTCCTCTGTTATCCTGTGCGGAGAGGTTGCAACTAGGGCGAGGGTTATACCAGGAGGCCATGTCTTCTTCCGGCTCAGAGATGCCCGCGGCGATGAGATTACCTGCGCCGCCTTTGAACCAACCAAGGGCTTCCGCAATGTGGTGCACGCCCTAATCCCTGGCGACAGGGTGAAGGTGTACGGAGGTGTTGACGAGAGCAGGACGATTAACCTGGAGAAGCTGGAGGTGCTGGAGCTCAGTAGGGAGAGGGTTGCCAACCCGCGCTGTGAGAGGTGCGGCAGGCGCATGGAGAGCGCCGGCAGGGGGCAGGGCTACAGGTGCAGGCGCTGCAAGACGAGAGCCGAGGAGAAGGTTATGGAAAGAGTGGAGAGGAGCATTGAGGAAAAGCTATACTGCGTCCCGCCAATTGCCATACGCCATCTTGCGAAGCCGTTAGTGCTGTGCCCGTAGGGTATTGTCACACCAGGCCGCCAAGCATCACAAATATCCACAGCAGCACACCGATGATTGCAAAAACTATCCATTCCATCTCTCCACGCCTTTTCACAGTTCCGCTGTACCCTATGACACCGGAGCAGGCGCCCAGAAAGAGTCCAGAAAAGAGCGGAACATATTCAAAACCGCTAAAAAGCGCACCTGATATAAAGAATATAAAAACCGGCAAAAAACCGACCAGAAAGGACTCAAGACTGCTCCCCTTCCACATGCCGTAGAGGAAGGCGGCTATACCCGGAACCGGAATGATTAGGAACAGAGACACAAATCTCACCAAACCATCGCCTAAGTCGGTGAAAATTACATAGGAAAATATGAGATAAATCAGAGATAGGGCAATTACAAGGATTATTCCATCTTTTCCATTCCGAATCATCGACAATGCCTCCGCTTCCAGACATGTTATGCAGCCGTCCGGCTGGATTTTATTATGGGCTGGACAATATAAAAGTGTTGAGTCCGGAGACAAAGATGGACTGATTATGGATATCCGGAGTGGGGTATAAGTATCAGGAACAATATAATATAACCAGGAGGCAACAACTCTGAAGGAAGATAAGGAAACGGGGATTATACCTTCAGCTACAACTGGCGTTCCAGAAGGGGTGAAGGGCGCGTTACACATAGAACTGCCAATAGTCAACCTGGAATGTGCCACATGCGCAACCACGATAGAGAAGTCTCTAAAGAGGCTGCCCGGCATAATAGGAGGTAAAGTCAACCTCGTAAACCAGAAGGCATTTGTGGTATATTACCCTGAGAGCATAAATTTAATCGACATAGTAAAAGAGATTGAAACTCTCGGCTATAAGATAGGGGGTGCTGAAGTACGAATCGGCATAAAGGATCTGAAATGCGCTTCGTGTGTAACTAGAATAGAAGATGCCTTAAGC
>NZ_JBPMGE010000098.1:0-33165 GCF_054014795.1 Candidatus Pyrohabitans sp.
ATATCCCAACTCACTCCCACCGACGTCTAAATACACTCTCTATACAGGGTGACAGGTTAATTGCAGAAGCCAATCAAGTCTCAGAGAAAAAGCCAACCCACACTGATGAACCAGCTCTCAATCCAAGGCCCAATTAACTCCGCGGCTAATGTCGGCATGACAAGAATATAAAATTTTCGGTAACACAGGGGTTTGTGTGTTATCTGGAAATTATTTCGCCTCATGTTGACACCTCCTTCTCAGCCCATGCCATAAAATTTCTGAGGATGAATGGCTGGAGGCTCACACAGGTACAGGGTTGGTGCTTGTCTGCTGGAGCACGTGCTTGAGGTGGAGTTTGGAGTGAAGATGTCGCACAACAAGATTCATGTGGGTGAGGATAGAGGGTCGCAGTCTAGTTAACGGCTTCATGGCCCCCAACATCAAACACAGGAGAATATCAGAGGATTAAATACATAAGGACCGGAAAGATGTAAAGGGAAATGCTATCCTAGGTGCGTGTCGATAGTGCTGTGAATCAGTCGTGACTGGACGGGAAAGGTGGAATTACTAAGACTCTATCCTACTTTTTTATTATGTACGTGAACATATCAACTCTACTTATAATACCCCCACTCCCTCTTTGGCCCAAAGCTGCGGATTCCGTATTTTATAAGCTGTATTCTTAGGCGGAGGGCGTAGTCAGAGCTTATCTCGCCCCTCTTCTCCAGGTATTTTATAATCTCCATGCCCTCTTCCTCGGTGCTGCACCTGTTCAGAAAATCTATAACCCCGGGATTATAACCCTTAAACCTGTCCTCTGTGTTTTCGGCCTTTTCAACCTTTAGCCTGATAAAGTTGCTCTCCTCTATCTCCCTGGCCAAGTTGGGATACTTCTTCTTAAACTCCTTGTTGTACTCAATCATCGCACTACCACAACTTAACAGCAATTTATCTCTTCGTAATAGATTCTTCCAATTCCTCCCTGGGTGCGCGCATGCGCTGCCTCAAAAACCCTGCTATTAAATAAAGGAGAAATGCCACCACACCCATTGCGACCAGAGTTGCGATAAAAAACAACGCCGGCGGGAGGCCAAAAATCTTCTTAACCAGCCTGGCCTCAATACTCGTACTCCGCCCTGAGAAAACCTCCACTTCGGTCTCATAGGGCATGTAGCCTGCCTTCTCCAGCCTCACCCTGTAGCTCCCAGGCGGGAGGTAGACCTCAGCGTCTGTAACTCCAGCCAGGCGGTCATCGATGTAGATTTCAGCCCCTGGCGGTATCGAGCTCAGTGCAAGCAGACCTCTCTCTTCGGCTGCCTTCCTGTAAACCTCAAAAACAACCTCATCGCTGGCGGTGTCACTGCCGTCATTAACCACAGCGCGGAGCAGATAGCTTCCTGCCTCGAATGATGAGACGTTAAGCACATAGCTCCCCTCAGCTTCTCTCCCCTCATACAGGGTGGTTGCCTCTCCGCCGGAGACAAGCTCTACTCTCACTGTTAACGGGTCCCCATCTGCATCCCGGGCAAGCCACCTCACCTCAACCTCACCCGAAGCTTTTGCTCCCGCAGGCGGGGAAACAATCGTAACCTCCGGCGGGGTGTTCTCTTTCTCCTCCTCGCGCACCTCCTGCCTTTGCGGCACTTCCGCAACATCAACCCTCCAGGTCAGGGTAGCCTCCCCGCTCAGGGGGGCCGATACGATGCACTCCACCACACCCGGGCCCAGCTTGGATGTATAGGTGAACTCACCATCCCGCGAAACATCTATGCCGTTTAAGCGCCACAGGTAGCTCACCTTCACCCCGTCGGTATGTTCCGCCTCCACTGCAAATTGAACCTCTTCCCCCTGCTTTACTGTGAGCTTCTCAGAAGATGGCTGCCTGGAGAGTACCCTCAGCGCGCTCTCCACATTGCCCAGAAAAACCAGCGGCTCAGCCTTAGTGTAGCGAAGCACCTCCAGCCTGCGGAACCCCTGGCTGGTGCCGTAGGAGTAGCCCGGCTCATACCTCATCAGCACCAGCCGGGTTTCATAGTACTCATAATCCACACCCACAAGCTCATCCACACCATCACCATCAACATCCCCTGCGAGCCATGCTGAAAGAATCTGCGCATATCTCGCCTCACCTATCCTGTTCAGCTTTTCTGTCATGTCGCGGATGTAGGAGGTATCGTATAGAAAGAAGGCAAACCTCGTCTCCTGGGGCAGCGTCTCAAAGGCTATGAGCTCATCCACGCCATCGCCATTAACGTCACCCGTGAGCCAGGTCGTAATTCCGCCGTACCTGAGTATGTCCAGCTGGCGCAGCTTCTCAGTCGTCCCCCGGGAATATGCCGGGTCGTACACGTATGCGTAGATCTCAGTCCACGCAACCCCGGGCTGGATGAGGATGAGCTCGTCCACGCCATCGCCGTTAATATCGCCAGCAAGCCATTCGCCAGCTTCGCTGCCGTGGAACGCAATATCCAGGCGAAGCAGTTTATTTTCCTCCCTGTCGTAGCGGTAGATCTCAAGCGCAGTGCCCTGTGCCTTTCTCACCACCCTTATAATCTCATCCACCCCATCTCCATCCACATCACCGGAGAAGAAGCTCGCCGGGTATTGCAATTCAACCACTCCCCTCCTCTCCAGCCCGTAGGCGATGCCATGGGCATATCCGCTCTTATACTGGAAGAGGGACAACTCCATGCCAGTGGTTGTGTTAACCCCTATTACAACCTCATCCACGGGATAGGCGGGAAGCGCATGGAGAGATACAAGGCTCAGGAGAGATACCAGTGCTATTACGAACCAGCGCATGGTTAAAATAGACCCGGACGCATATATAAGGTTTGACAGGTGCAGCCCATAATTCAGTAGCAGCTGACGGTTAAACTTAAATATTTATTTGAATCATTTTTGATGACGTTGGTTTTAGTGCTGTGTCTTGGCACACCTGAGCAAGACCGGAGGTATCGACATGACCGAGAGTGAAACCCTCAAAGTTGAAGAGTACATAATAACAGAAGAGCCCTACTATGAGCCCGTGGGCAACGAGATTGAGATTTTTGAAGCTGCATATAAGAACAGGCTTCCTGTTATGCTTAAAGGCCCCACTGGCTGCGGAAAGACGCGCTTCATGCAGTACATGGCATGGAAGCTCAAGCGCCCCCTGATTACAGTGTCCTGTCACGACGACCTCACATCGAGCGACCTTGTGGGGCGCTACCTTGTTAAAGGCGGCGAGACAGAGTGGGTAGATGGACCGCTAACACGTGCTGTCAAGGTTGGGGCAATCTGCTACCTGGACGAGATTGTGGAGGCAAGAAAAGATACCACAGTGGTTATTCACCCCCTCACAGACGACAGGCGAATCCTGCCCATAGAAAAGCGGGGTGAGATAATAAAGGCCCCTGACGAGTTCCTTCTTGCCATCTCATACAACCCGGGTTATCAGAGCGTGCTCAAGGACCTGAAGCACTCCACCAAGCAGCGCTTCATAAGCCTGACCTTCGACTATCCGCCCAAGGAGCTGGAGAAGAAGATAGTGATGAAGGAGAGCGGCATCGATGAAGACACCGCCGAGGCGCTGGTAACGCTTGGTGAGAAGATACGCAACCTCAAGGATAAGGGTCTGGAGGAAGGCGCCGGTACGAGGCTGCTCATCTACACGGGTCAGCTGATAAAGGAAGGCGTTGAGCCTGTGAGGGCTGCGGAGATAGCGATGGCAAACCCGATTACCGACGACGCAGACATGCTGCGCGCAATTAGAGAGCTTATAACCACAGTGCTTTAGGGTAGCGAATATGGCGAGCTTTGAAGACGTACGGAGTAATCTGTTCAAGATTCTGGGGCAGACATCCTTCGGTGAAGACGTAATGGATGTACGCTTCACCGGCTTCCACTATGCACGGGGGCTGCAGAGCATAGATGAGGCAGTGCCAGCGCTGATGGAGCTGTCCAACGAGGTGCTGAGGGAGATTTACAGGCAAGGGGAGAAGCTGGCAAAACGCGACAAGGAGATGGCCTTCAACTTCTTCATGACAGCTCCGGATGCGGTAACCCACTTCAGCGTTGAGGACCTGAAGAAGTGGGTTGAGATGGGTTTGGAGCTCGCAGATGCATATGGCGTTGTGCCCGCGCGCAACTTCTTCAAGGGTATTACCAGAGAGACCATCGAGAAGATTCACTCCCATGGGCTTGAGTTTCCTGACGTCGCACGGGTGATGGAGATATACATCAATGCACTGAGTGGCGACCAGCTGGCGGTGCAGGAGGATGTCACCACCTACACAGACACGCGTGCAGTATTCCTTCCCCAGAAGGTGGAGGAATTTGAGAACAATGAACTGAATTTCAAGGTTTACAAGGTGATAGCGGCACACCGCTATGCGCAGAAGCGCTACCGCAGCCTCGAGCCGAACCTGACGCGAATAGAGGATGTTGTTAATGAGATTCAGCAGAAATACGGGCGCAGCATCTCCGACACCCGCGAGGGGCTGGAGAACTTTATATACCTCTTCCCGGAGGAGCAGCTCGCTCTGGACATATTCAGCATTGTGGAGAACGCCCGGGTGGAGAGAAACCTGCGCAGGGAGTTCAGAGGCATAGCCCGCGATATGGACATGATTCTGGAGCGTGAGTGGGGGCGCCGTCCAGACTTTTCCAAGCTTAGCGATAAGGAGGCGGTGCTCGAAGCGCTGATGCAGCTCCTTACCTACGGGAAACTCAGAGAGGGATTGAACCCCCGCCTTGAAAAGATAGCGCGCGGAGCTTACGAGATAGCACAGGAGATGCTCAGCAAGCCCCGCCCAACCGTCGAGGACAGCGCTGTCGCCACGTACAGAATTTACGAGCTGGTGGAGGAAGAGCTATTCGGCACACCCTACATGCGCTTTAAAGACCTCTACTTCAGGGGTGTGATAAAGCCAGAGCAGGTTACGGCGGCACTCAGAAAAACGCGAAAGGAGATGGCAGAGAAGCTGGAATCGCTGCTTGAGGACCTGGAGATAGATAAGCCTCCGGATATAGACAGCATGATCCAGCATGCCATGAATGAGGTGCCTGACCCCCTCGCCTATGGTGCACCTCTTGACTTTCTGTTCCGTGTGGGCCTGGAGATACCAGAGGACATACAGGAGGAGATTCTGAAGGAGATAGAAAAGATACTCGGTGAGCTGGGCGAGATCGATGCAAGCATGCTGATGAAGGTTCTGGACAGTGCAGGGCGCAAGATTAGAGCAAACATCCAGTCGAAGGTCACCGAGTTTCAGGTTGAGCTCACCGAGGAGGACATTAAGGACGCCTACCTCTATGATGAGTGGGACTTCAAGATGGGCCATTACCGTGCTGCCTGGTGTGCCCTCAAGGAGAAGCTAATGCACAAGGGCAGCGACAGGTTCGTGGAGAAGACGTTGCAGAAGCATGCGGGCCTAGTTTCTCTGATAAAGCGCCAGTTTGAGATGATGCGCCCGGACTACAAGCGGCTTTTCAAGCAGATATACGGTGAGGAGATTGACCTGGACGCCTTTGTTGAGGCCTTTGCCGACATTAAAGCTGGGGCGACGCCCAGCGATAAGCTGTACATTAAGGTGGACAAGAAGGAGCGCGACATCGCTGTGGCCTTCCTGGTGGACCTGAGCGGCTCTACCACGGGCTGGGTTATTGATACAGAGAAGGAGGCCCTCGTGCTGATGTGCGAGGCGCTTGAAATTCTCGACGATAAGTATGCGATATTCGGCTTCTCCGGCAAGACGCGCAAGCAGTGCGACTTCTACATTATAAAGCGCTTCGACGATGCTTATGACGACGATGTGAAGCAGCGTATCGCGGGCATGGATGCCTTCGACTACACGCGCATGGGTCCGCCGATACGCCATGTCACCAAAATCCTGGAGGAGACACCTGCGAAGATTAAGCTGCTAATAGTGCTCAGCGATGGCAAACCCGAGGATTTTGACGAGTATAAGGGTGACCACGGCATAGAGGATACAAAGAAAGCGCTCGTCGAGGCCAAGCGGAAGCATATTCGCCCCTTCTGCATCACCATAGACACAGAGGCAAGGGACTACCTGCAGCGCATGTTTGGTGAGGTGGGTTATATTATACTCGATGACGTTGCCAAGCTGCCCAGAAAGCTCCCTGAAATATACAGGAGGCTTACCACCTGAGTAGGGAGGCGATGCCATTGGAGGCGGACCAGGGGAAGCTTGCCCCGCGGGACCTGGAGGCGCTTCTGGAGAATGAGCGCTACATAGGTAAGGATGCAGTGCGCGGCAACATTCTCGCCGCCCTGGCGGTGGCTGAGACGCTCAAGACAACCCTGGGGCCCCGTGGCCTGGATAAGATGCTCATGGAAGAGGGAGGAGAGGTCGCAATTACACACAGCGGGGGCACAATACTTAAGCTCATGGAGCTTGTGCATCCCGCTGCGAAGATGATGCAGAGCCTGGGGTTGACCATGGGCGAACGCTACGGCGACGGTGCAACTAGCAGCGTGGTCTTCGCCGGAGAGCTGCTTAAGGGCGCCTTTTCGCTCATGGAGCTCGGCCTGCATCCGACGGTTATAATCAACGGCTATAAGCTTGCGATGGAAGAGACGCTGAAGGTAATGGATAAGCTCTCGCGAAAGGTCACCCCAGGGATAATAAAGGATGTGGGGATAACCATCTTTAAGGGCAGGCTCGGGGAAAGGGATGCCGAGTTCATGGCGCAGCTCGTGGCCTCTGCCCTAGACTTTGCAGGTGGAGAGAAGGACAATGTGTATGTGAACTACCGCCCGGGAGGCAGACTGCGCGACACCACTCTCTATGAAGGGGTGTACATCGACCTGGGAAAGCGTGTGCATCCTGCAATGCCAAAGCGCGTGCAGCATGCACGAATTCTGCTTATCGACAGAGAGTTCGATGTGCGCAAGGTTGATAATGCGAAGTATGAGATTAACGACCTGCGCAGGCTAAGGGAGTTTATGGAGTATAAGCGTAAGGTGCTCCGCGTTGCTGTGGAGATGGTCGCCCGCTCAGGTGCCAGCGTGGTGTTCTGCCAGAAGAATATCGCCGATGTGGCGATGTACTACCTTGCGATGAAGGGCATCCTCGGCGTGCGCGATGTTGAGCGCAAGGTTATACACCTCCTCGAGAAGGCCACAGGCGCTAGGGTGGTGAGCAACATAAAGGAGGTCTCACCTGGGGTGCTGGGCTACGCAGGATACGTAGAGGAGGACAAAATTGGCCTAGAAGAGATAATGTATGTGCGCAAGTGTAAGAACCCGGGTGTGGCTTCAATACTTATCCGGGGGGGCAATGAGAAGTTTGTTCTGGAGCTTAAGCGCCAGGTTGAGGACCTTATAGATGTTTTTGCGGCGCTGCGAGAGCATGGCAGAGTTGTACCAGGCGGGGGTGCGGTGGAAGGCGAGGCCGCAAAGAGGCTCCGCAGGTTTGCGCGCAGCGTGGAGAGCAAGGAGCAGCTCGCCATTGAAGCCTTTGCAGATGCCCTTGAGGAGCTTCCCCGCGCAATAGCGGCGAATGCGGGCATGGACGCCACCTATGCTGTGCTGAAGATACGCGAGTGGCATCACAGGGGCAAGCGCGGCTACGGCGTCGACGCCATGCGCCGCGGCATGGGCGACGCCTATGTTAAGGCGATTCTCGACTCCTACGAGGTTCGCAGGAATGCTCTGAACTCGGCGGTGGAGGTGGCGTGCTCAATCTTGAGGATAGACGATGTGCTGATAAAGGGCAAAAGGAAGAAAGAGCCCGAGAAGAAGCCAGAGACGGTGCAGCCACCTGAGTACATGCGCCAGGACGGCAGGATGGACCTGAGGTATGCCTTCAAGGGGTTGAGGTAGGCTGCCCGGGAGGACGTATTCCTAAAAGTTGATAAATTAATATCTGAGTTTAGAAAGGCGCTCTCAAGAGAAAAATTATAAATAATAAAGCGCATATATATTATTGTAAAGGATAATAGGGGGAGGTGTTTTATGACCTGGGAGATTAAGAAAATTTTAGTTCCGACGGATGGTTCTAAACTGGCAGAGCTGGCGATAAAGCCCGCGCTGGACATCGCACGCCACAAAAATGCCAAAATAATATCCCTCTGCGTACTTGCGGCGCCCTTTGAATCCTCCTGTTTCACTGGAACAGGTGCCGCTGAAGGGGCACAGATAATTGAAGATTTGAAGGTAGAAATAGCCAAAGAAAATGCGGAGCGCATTGTGAAAGAGGCCAAAAAAGCGGGGGTGGATGCAGAGGCGATGGTACTCTCGGGTTCACCCGCAGACGAGATACTGAAGGTGGCGGAAAAGGAGGATGTGGACCTCATAGTGATGGGCACCAAGGGCAAAACAGGCACCAAACGGCTTCTGGGCAGCGTGGCGGTATCTGTAATATCCCATGCTCCCTGCCCTGTATTAACTATCCGCAAAAAGGAGTACCGCCCACCCTTCTTCGAGCGGGCGCGGAGAATGTGACCAACCATCCCCTTTTTATTTTAAATGAAATGCTATTCCAACCCCAGCTTCCTGAGCTTCTCCCGGGTGGGCACGCCAGCGCTGCTCCAGCCCCGGAGTGAGTAGTACTCTTCCAGAATTTCAAGCTCAGCCACCATACCCTCAGAGGGTCCCCGGGGGATCGGCCGGGTTAGAAGCTTTTTTGGCAGGGTGTCGTCCCGCCCTGAAAACCCCTCGCGGAGGTTGAACATCCTTTCAAGGTTGAATATCCTCTCCCCGGCGAGGAGAAGCTCATCGCCGGTAAACTCTATTCCAGTGGCAAAGCTGAGAAGCTCTGCGTAGTCCTCCACGCTCAGCGCGCGGGCTGTAAATTTGCACAGTACAAGCGAGTCCAGCGCGGCATGGAAGTCCTGCATCTCCTTCACCAGTCTGGCTTTGCCCTCACTCCTGCGCCTGTCAGAGTGCTGGGTAAGTATCTCATCTATGTAGACAGGTGCACGCAGGTGACATGCACCGCGGTTGGAGGTGGCGTATGCGAGGGCAACGCCCTTCGCACCGCGCGGGTCATAACCCGGGAGCTCAAGCCCCTTAACGCTGATTGAATACTCCGGCAGAGCCCTTGCGCTACCCTCAGCAAGAGCATTGCCCTCGCCTTCCCGCAGCGCAATGTTTCTAAGCAGCGCGAATATCTTCTCTCCGTCACCCCATGCGGAGCCGCCCCGATGCTGCTGCGCTTCAAGGTAGGCTGCTATGGTTGTGCCCGCCGAGATGGTGTCCATGCCCAGGTCATTGCACAGCTCATTGAACCTCACCAGCCAGGGTAGCTCAGCCATGCCAACATTTGAGCCCAGGGCATAGAGGGTCTCATACTCAAGGCTCTGGGTTTTAAGTCCCTCTATCTCAACCACCTTTCCGCACCTTATGGAGCAGGAGTAGCATCCATAGGAGGAGGTAACATACCTTACTATTCTCTCGCCGGAGATGCTCTCAGCGCCCTCAAATATGCCCTCGCTGAAGTTTCGCGTAGGGAGCAGGCCCATATAGTTCACCTTGGCAAGGACATTCGGCGTACCATAGCGCTTCAACGTCTTTCCAGTCGTCGGGTGGGAGGCGAGTTTCCTGTAGCACTCCCTTGCCTTTAGCTTAAACTCGGCCGGGTTTGCGAGCTCTATACCCCTGCCCCCCTTCACCGCTATAGCCTTTAGGTTCTTTGAGCCCATCACAGCGCCAAGGCCACCTCTGCCGAAGGCCCTGTGCCCCTCGTGGATTATGCTTGCGAAGCGCACCAGACGCTCCCCCGCGACACCTATAGCAGCGACGCGGGAGCGCTCCCATCCCCGCCTCTGCCTGAGCATGAGCTCAGTCTCCCTCGTACCCCTGCCCAACAACAGGGAGGCGCTCTCAAACTCAACACCTGCATCTGAGATTCTGAGACAGAGTTTTCCCTCCGCCCTGCCCTTTATAACAATCGCCATGTAACCTGCCTTCCTGAGCTCATACCCCAGGTGGCCACCGCAGTGGGACTCCATGATTGTGCCCGTGAGAGGCGATTTGGAGGAGGCGCACATTCGCCCCGAGGAGGGCGCCGCCGTGCCGGTGAGGGGCCCGAGAGCAAAAATCAGGAGATTCTCAGGTGAGAGCGGGTCAATGTTCCTTGGCAGGTGTTCATACAGCAGTTTTGCGCCAAAGCCCTTGCCCCCTATGAACCTCCTGATATCTTCCTCCTTCACCTCTTCCTCCCGGAATCGCTCCCTGTCCAGGTCGACCCAGAGCAGACGCTGCATCACACCCACCTCAGGAGAAGGTATATCCCGGCTATCTCCCACACGGCGCCCAGGAGTAGAAGTGCTATCACCAACATGTAGCCCCTGAGTACCCTCACAAGTGCACGCCTCACCTCACCCCTTCTGACTATTTCAATCCCCAGGGCTGTACCCAGGGCTGAGGATACGCTGTACGCCCCGAACTCCAGAAGTACTGTGCCCGCAATCAGAACAAGGTGCTGCGGTGAGGCAATGTTATCATAAAATGCAAGCCCTATAAAGAAGGCCCTGGAGGAGCTTATGAGTGCCGGGAGAAAGAACAGCAAACCTGTTAGCGTGGTGCTTAAAAATGCGCCGTAGGTGAGGTTATATACGAAGGTTATGCCCATCGCCACTATAAGGCTGCCGTCATGCACATTCGCTACAATCATTTCCAGGGGCATAAAACCCCTGAGGGAGCCAAGGAACTCCTCCCTCATGGATACAGCCCAGGAGAAATGCAGTGCAACAGCCGCGTAGCCGGCGATGAGAAAGAAGACATGCACCCCCGCCATTGCAAGTACAATGCCCTTAATCTCTCCTACTGCTTTTATAGAGTCGCTCAGCCTCGCTATCATGGCCCCACCAGACTCTTCAGGAATTTCACCCTCTCTGCAACTACCCTGCCTCTGGCCCTGTCGCCATCGGTACACGCCGCACCTCTTATGCCAGCGATGTCTACGCCCGTCTTTTTTATCTCAGGCAGGTCTTCGGCGCTCAGGCTCCCTGCCAGGGCGCATATTAGTCCATGGGAGTGGGCCTCCTCCACAAAGCGCACAAGCTCCTCGAAGCTATAGTGGGCGAGCAACCCTCCGCTGCCTTTCAGGGCGGTGTCTATCATGACACCCGCTGCACCCGCTTTAGACGCTGCCTCAATCAGCGCAAAGGGTGAGATTGCCCCAATTTGCGCATGGTCAGCATATCCGGCGATGATAACCCTCGCGTCGAAGCCTTCCGCAGCCCTAACCAGCGCCGTGGAGAGGACAAGTGCCTGCTCGGGTGTGCTTATCCCGTAAAACCCTGCCTTTAGGTAGTCCACACCCAGCGAGGCGAGGCCGTACGCTGCCAGACTGGCGGTGCCGGGTTTGAAGCTCAGGTCCCCCAGAGTTGCACTGGTTTCGACCCCCCGGGGCACAACCTCCATAATCTCGCGTATGACCCAGGGGAAGCTTGCTCCCAGGGAACCCTCAGCAGGGTTTTTAACGTCGATTATATCAGCTCCACCCCTGACCGCCTCCTCCGCCTCAGCGGCATCAACCGGGCTGACAAGTAGCTTCATCGCCTTTGTACTTCTCGCTGACAAATAAAAAATTACCGGCGCAGGTATTAAATCCCTGCTCAGCATAAAGCTTTAATATGCAATGCCCGGGCTGCGGCAGAGAGATACTTGTGATGCGCTGGCACGAGGAGTATGGTGTCGTCTGCCTCAGGTGCAGAATTCGAGCCCGCGTCGCAGGCAAAGATGAGCAGGAGGCGTACAGAAATTTTGTCAAAGCCTACGAAAAGGGCGAGGTCGGGATTCCGGCGCATATCAGGGACGAACTCGCCAGGGAAGGTGTTGCGCTTGCGGAGCTTCCGCAGGTGCTGAGACGGATACTGGCAAAGAGCGGGGTGACGCTTGCAAGGTACAGACTTTTCAGAGAGGTTGAGTTTGCCTCCGGCAGCGAGGTTGAAACACTGAACATAGCGCCTGAGCTGAAAGCCTACCTCAGGGCGAGGGGTATAGAGAGGCTTTACCATTTCCAGGAGGAGGCGTTTGAGAAAATCCTCGCAGGGAAAAACCTGGTGATTTGCGCGCCCACGGCAAGCGGCAAGACAGAAGCCTTCACCCTGCCAGTGGTTCAGGGCATAATTCGCTCGGGCACGGGCACAACAAGGGCGCTTTTCATCTACCCCACAAAGGCTCTTGCCAGAGACCAGCTCTCAAAGTTCAAGGAGATTGAGGCAGCCACAGGCGTGCGCTTTGCGGTGCTCGACGGCGATACGCCCAGGGAAGAGAGGGAGAAGATCTACGCCTCGCCGCCAGAGGTGCTTATAACCAACCCTGACATGCTCCACATCCACCTCATGCTGCCCTGGAGCGAGTTTCGCGGGCTTCTCCACAATGTGCGCTACGTGGTGCTTGACGAGATTCACGAGTATACAGGTGCCTTTGGAACGAGTATCCACTTTATACTGAGAAGGCTGCGGAGGTTTGCAGACTTTCAGCTTATAGCTGCGAGTGCAACCATCTCAAATCCGCAGGAGTTCGCCTCCCAGCTCTTCGGGTGCAGCGCTGAGCTTGTGTCAGAGGAGGGACGCAGGGGCAGGCTGCACTTTGCCATGCTCTATCCAGAGCAGGTAAGTGAGACCTCTCTGATAGTTGAGATAATGCGGGAGCTTTATCGTGAGGGCCTTAAGACCCTGGTTTTTGCAAACACCCACAGGAATGCAGAAGTGCTCCTCAGGGTGGCGAGGAGGCAGAAGCTCAAAGCTGAGATACACCGTGCGGGTTTGACGAAGAGGCACCGCCTGCAGGTGGAGCGTGCCTTCAGGAACGGCAAACTCCGCTGCATCATCGCGACCCCTACACTGGAGCTGGGAATAGACATAGGCGACCTAGATGCGGTGGTTACGATGCTCACCAGCTTTACGCGGGTGCTTCAGCGCATTGGCAGAGCGGGGCGAAAGGGGCAGGAGAGCCTTGCTCTGCTTGTGCTTCGCAGCAATGACCCCATAAGCTCCTACTATCTGGAGCATCCAGACGACTACTTTGACGACATAGCGCCAGGCTACGTGGAGCCGGGCAATGAGGTTGTTGCAAGGCACCACCTTCTCGCGGCTGCCCTCGACATACCCCTGCGCAGGGATGAGTTCCCGGAGTTTGAGGGGTTAATCCAGGAGCTTGTGGGGGAGGGACTGCTGGTGGAGAGGCGGAGCAGGCTGTACCCCGACTACCCGAGGGTGCGGAAGGCTCTGGCAGGGTTCAATATCCGCGGTGCTGGCGAGGAGGTGGTTATCCGCGAAGGTAAGCGCAGGATAGGTAGGAGGAGCATGCCAATGGCGGCGCGGGAGCTCTTTCCGGGGGCGATTTATCTGCACGGAGGGAAGGCTTATACAAGCAGGAGTTTTCAATTCTCCTCCGGCAGGGGCATGGCTGTTGTGGAGCGGCGGCGCGGTGGGGAGAACATAAAGACAGAGGCCCTGCGCTTCTCTGTGCCGGAGATTGTAGAGGTCGTCGCGAGGCGCCGCGCTCTGGGGGCAGAGCTTGTGTATGCGAAGCTGCGCATAACCGAGGTGGTGCACGGCTACCTGGTCAGGGATATATACACAAACAAAAGGCTGGAGGAGGTTTCACTTGCCCAGCCCATAGAGTACACCTTCACCACCTATGGCATAGCCTTCCGTGCACCTTCACCTGAGGTGCCGGAGAGCGGCACCCTCAGCTATGAGGAGCTTCTTGCAGGGAGCTTCCATGCACTGGAGCATGTGCTCATAGAGGGGAACAACATGCTCCTGGGCGGCGGGGCGGGAGAGCTGGGGGGCATCGCCATGGGGACCTCAGGGGTGATATTCATCTACGACGGCTCTCCGGGAGGTAATGGTCTGGCAAAGCTCATGTACAACCGCTTTGAGGGGGGCGTGGAACGCGCCAGGGAGATTTTAAGGCTGTGCAGGTGCAAGCGCGATGACGGCTGCCCCAGGTGCACCTACTCCTACCAGTGCGGTAACAACAACCGGCCGCTGTTTAAAGCAGGAGCCCTGGGATGCGCAGAGGCCCTGCTCAGCGGGAAGGCGCAGGCTATAGGCGAGTACGAGGGTGAGAGGCCGTACGTGTAACGCAAGATTTTTTAACCAGGGTTTACATGTACTGATATGGAGGAGATAGTGCTCAGGCTGAACAGGAGGGCGCTACAGAAGCTCTTTGCTGTTGCCCTCTTCTTTGGTGTTGTTATGGGTCTCTTTTTGATACCAGACAGCACAATAGAACTTGCAGGTGTTATCCTGCTCATTCTCCTGAGCATGTCTCTGGGTATAATGCTTGAGAAGATAAAGGTGGTGAAATGAAGTTGATATACGCTGGCAAAGCTAAGAGTCTGTATGAACTGGATGGAGAGCGCGCGCTCATGGAGTTCCGTGACGACCTCACCGCTGGCGACGGTGCCAAGAAGGCGAAGGCGAGCGGTAAGGGGGCGCTCAACGCTGAGATATCGGCAAGGTTCATGGAACTCCTGAAGGAGAAGGGAATACCAACCCATTTCCTGGGCTATGAGGCGCCGAATAAGCACGTGGTGAAGCGGGTCCAGATAATACCGCTGGAGGTTATTGTGCGCAACATAGCCACAGGCAGTCTGTTGAGGCGCTACCCCTTCAAGGAGGGTGCGGAGTTGACACCGCCCATAGTTGAGTTCTGTCTGAAGAACGACGAGTACCATGACCCAATGGTGAATGAGGACATAGCCCTCGCTCTGGGTGCTGTCAGCTCGAGGCAGGAGCTCGCCAGGATGCGTGAAATTGCGCTGAAGGTGAATGAAATCCTGCGCGAATTTCTGCTGGAGAAGGGGATTATACTTGTGGACTTCAAGCTGGAATTTGGCTACGATGCCGGGGGCAATCTCCTCGTTGCGGATGAGATATCCCCTGACACCTGCCGCTTCTGGGATGCCAGGACAAGGGAGATCATGGACAAAGACCGCTTCAGGCGCGACCTCGGTGATGTACTCAAGTACTACGAGGAGATAAAGAAGAGAATCTCATAAAATAAATCGAAAAAAGAAGCCGGATTTGAGGTCAAGCGGTTATACCTTGAGGCACGCCTCAAAGACTTGCCCTTTTTAGGGGGCAATACTTTTTGGCATTGCCCTTCAGGTTTACAGCTCAGCGAACAGGTAGCTGTCCCGCACCTTCACTCTCGACCCGGGTTTCCCCGAGGGAGAGTGTTGGGCAAGGACGAGCGCCCTGCTGAACTGCCCGCTTGATTTCCTCTCCGGTGAGATAAGATATTGTATTAGTGCCATAAATAGTTTTCGGTGGGTGTCTATTACCCAAGGTAATCTACCCTGACGTCAATAGGAGAAACTGTTCTCCCTCTTCCTCTTTTACCTTTTTGAAAAAATCACAACCCATGCAGCTGAGTTTCTTCTCTGCAAAGGTTCCCTGCACCTTGCCCTCACAGAAGGTGCC
Organism: Candidatus Pyrohabitans sp.; assembly: GCF_054014795.1. Lineage (NCBI taxonomy): Archaea > Methanobacteriati > Candidatus Hydrothermarchaeota > Candidatus Pyrohabitans > Candidatus Pyrohabitans sp. The sequence goes on from NZ_JBPMGE010000098.1 coordinate 15,376, forward strand.
ACTCACCGCCCAGCAAATTCTGCCTCCATTTTTTCCACCATTTAGTCCATCTGCGTCCTGTGCCATTGCTGCAGGACACATGCCGAGTTCATCCACCTTTGCTCCCCCCGGCTGCCTGCCACAGTTCTTAAATTCCCAGCAATTCAGTTTTGCCATTTTATACCTCCTCCTTTTTATTTTTCACCTTGTACAATTGAATTCCTGCAAGAATAAGTTTTATTTTTCATAACATGAATCTCCAATCGAAAAACGGCCCAGTTATATAACCCTCTCAACCCCACTTTTTTAAAATTTCAGATGTTACTAAAAGTTGGAACATAGTAGTAATAGCCCCAAAAAAGTGATTGCTCACCGGAATCTCACTACTCACAAAGGTCAGAAATATGAAATTAAATGTCATCCTGATAGCTCATACATTACAATTTGTGCTTAGTACTGGGGAGAGGTAGTGGGATTTCCAGATGGGCAGTTGCTTTTTTGGGGAGTTAAAAGGAGGATGTTACCATGGGTAAGATTGACTTGGGCACCACCAAGTATGTTATTCATGCAAGAATTGAAACGAATGGAGTTGTTGAAAAGCCTGACGTTGTCGGGGCAATCTTTGGGCAGACCGAAGGCCTGCTCGGAAATGACCTTGATTTAAGGGAACTCCAGAAGACAGGCAGGATAGGCAGAATAGAGGTTGAGATAGAGACAAAGGGCGGAAGGGCCCGGGGCACTGTTAAGGTACCTTCAAGCCTCGATAAGATTGAAACAGCTATTCTTGCGGCTGCGCTCGAAACCATAGATCGTGTTGGTCCCTGTGAGGCCAGGCTTATTGTTGACAGCATAGAGGACGTCCGGGTTAGCAAGCGCCGTCAGGTGATTGACCGCGCCAAGGAAATCCTGACCACCATGGTGGAGGAGATAACACCGGACAGCGTTGAGATAACCGAAGAGGTCAAAGAGGCAATACGGCTCAGGGAAATCCAGGAGTATGGTCGTGAGAAGCTGCCCGCAGGTCCGAATATCGATGACAGCGATGCAATAATAGTCGTGGAAGGCAGAGCAGATGTGCTGCTCCTCCTCAAGTATGGCATTAAGAATGCAATTGCAGTCGAGGGTACGAGCATTCCAAAGACCATCAACGAACTGAGCAGGAAGAAGACAGTCACCGCCTTCGTGGACGGCGACCGCGGAGGAGAGCTTATACTCCGCGAGCTGCTTCAGGTTGCCGAGGTGGACTTCGTAGCCCGTGCACCCGACGGCAAGGAAGTGGAGGACCTGACGAAGAAGGAGATATTCAAGGCTCTGCGAAATAAGGTGCCCGCGGAGCAGGTGATGGACTACCTCTCAATAAAGAAGAAGGAGGAGCCCAAACCCTTTGCGAACCGCAGGGCGCCGAAGCAGAAGAAAAAGGAGGCAAAACCGGCACCCAAGCCCTCACCCAAACCGGTGGAGAAGAACGGCAGGCTGGAGGCCTTCAGGAAGTTCTTCACAGACCTCTCAGGCACCCTCAAGGCCTACCTTCTCGACCAGGACTCCAAGATAATAAAGGAAGTGGCTGTCAGGGACCTTGCCATGGCGCTAAAGAACTCCAAGGACGTGGTTTCTGTAGTAATCTTCGATGGTGTTATAACCCAGCGCCTGGTTGAGATAGCCGCCGAGAAGGAAGTGGAGTACCTTATTGGAGCCAAGGTGGGCAATCTGACCAAGAAGCCGGCCAAGCTGCGCCTGCTCACTGCAGGTGACCTGGGTATAACGTAGCTCATCTCAGATTGGGACCGTCAGCGGTGGGGCTCTCTACCCCACCAGTAAACTTTTTATTCTCTAACGTTAAGCATACTTGCGTGGTGAGATGTACAAGGATGAGTTGATTTATCTCCATCAGCTGTTTATATATTTGATGAAATTCCTGGTGGACAACGGGGTGTCGAAGGAGTACTTTATTGAGTATACTGAGCTGGGTATAAGCCCGCACCACATACACCGAACAAAAGCTGAGCACAAATATGCTGTTTTTTTGCTTGCTTCTGAAATTTCAGGGGTGCTTGCGGAAAATAATGAGATTATTCCAAGAGGCATAGCTAAAAGGCTTAAAGAAATCGCAGATAGAGCAAGAGAGGAAATAAAATAAGCCTATTTTTATTTAAAGCAACAAAAATAAAAGTGGTGAAGCCCGAATATTTCGGGCGTTTACACACAGCCTGTTGGCTTGGGCAGACCCGCGATCTTGCATGCCTGTTTCGCAGGCCCGTTGGGGAACAGCTTGTAAACGTACTTGAGGTTGCCTTTCTCGGGACCGAGCTTCTTTCCGACCTCTTTTACTAGGATTCTAATCATGGGAGCTATCTGGTACTGCTCATAGTACTCCCTGAGGAAGTTCACAATTTCCCAGTGCTCATCAGTAAGCTCGATGCCCTCCTGCTTAGCAAAGGCTTCAGCGACTTCCTTGTTCCACTGGGTCGGGTCCTTGAGAAATCCGTCCTCGTCCAGCTCCAATTCCTTATCTCCCACTTTCAATGTCTTTGCCATCATTACCACCAGTTAAAACTCGCTTCAATCATATTTAAACTTTTCGACTCCCCTTTCTAATATGTCGAAAGCGGTGCTAAAGCACGCCCTTTGTACTGGGCACACCCCTGCCGCGTCTTTCAAGAGCCATACTCAGAGCCAGGCCTAGCGCCTTGAAAAGTGCCTCTGCCTTGTGGTGCTCGTTCTTGCCCTCCAGCAGCCTGGTATGGAGGTTGATTCTGAATTTGCTGGCAAAGCTCTCGAGAAAGTGGCCTATAAGCTCTGTGCTCAGCCCCTCGACGCGCTTGTACCTGAATTTTATGCCGTTGGAGCAGTAGCTCCTACCGCCTATATCCACGGCGCACAGCACCAGTACATCGTCCATGGGTACTATTGCGTGCCCGAAGCGTCTTATTCCATGCTTATCCCCCAGCGCTTCTCTAAATGCCTGTCCGAGCACCAGGGCAACATCCTCGGCGATATGGTGCTCGTGGTCGCCCTCTGCTTGTAACTTCAGGTCAAACCTGCCGTGCTTTGCAAAGCTTGCGAGCAGGTGGTCGAGGAAGGGCAGTGTGGTGGATATCTCGTACTCACCGCTGCCGTCGATTTTTAGGTCCACCGCTATGTCCGTCTCCTTGGTGCGCCTTTTTACCTGAGCCTGCATAGGTAGCGTTTATCCCCGCGGCTAATAAGGGTTTCGCCAGAGATTATATCGGGAAAGATTTAAACCCCATGCAATCGAAGCATTGCCATGCGTGAGCTGGAGCTTGAGATTGTCGCCCTCGACAGGCGCGGCGCCGGTGTGGGAATGGTTGGAAGAAGGCGCTATCGCGTTGACTATGCCTACCCGGGAGATACTGTAGTCGCCACACCAATGGGGAGGGGCAGGGCCAGGCTGGTTAAGGTCCTCAAAAGGAGTGAGGCTCGAGTGGAGCCGCGCTGCAGGCACTTCTCCCGCTGTGGAAGCTGCAGGTGGCAGGGCTTAAGCTACGAGGCCCAGCTCAGGTTTAAGAGTGAGGTTATTCAGAAGCTATTTGCGCGGGAAGTGGAGGTGACGCCGAGTCCAGAGATATGGTACTACAGAAACAGGATGGACTTCACAATCGCCAGCCATGCCATTGGCATGCGCCGCTACGCAAGCTTCAGCGAGGTTGAAAGTGCCGAGGGTTGTGTACTCCTCTCCCGGGAGAGCGACGAGATTCTGCGCCTCTCGCAGGAGTTCTTCAGGAGCAAGGCTCTTGAGGCGTACCACATCCTTGAGAAAACAGGCTTCCTCCGCTACCTAGTGGTCAGAGAGGGGAAGTTTACCCGGCAGAGGCTTATCAGTGTGGTAACCACGGAGGGGGAGTTTCCAGTCGGGGAGTACTCGCAGGCACTCAGCGGACTTGCGGACAGCGTCGTGTGGGCTGTCAACGACTCGCTCGCAGATGTCTCCTTTGGCGAGATTCGCGAACACAACGGCGAGGGCTACCTGGAGGAGAGGCTCAGTGGAATAACCTACCGCATACCCCCCTTCTCCTTCTTCCAGACCAATTCCTATCAGGCTGAGAACCTCCTGGCCTGCGTCAGGTCATGGCTTGGAGGTGTGGAGAGGCTTCTCGACCTCTACTGCGGTGTGGGAACCTTCTCCCTAGCCCTGGCCGACATCGCCGGGGAAGTGGTGGGCATCGAAGAGGATGCCTCGGCCATAGAGGCGGCGAAGCTCAATGCAGAGCTCAACGGCATACGCAACGCCCGCTTTATTGCGGGAAAGGTGGAGGCAATGCTGGCGCAGGTTGAGGAGTGCGACGCCGTTGTGGTTGACCCTCCGCGTGCAGGACTGCACCCTCGCGCCGTAGCAGCGCTTAAAAGGCTCCACCCGGAGGTTATAGTTTATGTTTCCTGCAACCCCTACACCCAGGCTGAGGACATAAAGAAGCTGGGGGATTATGAGCTGGCTGAGATGCAGGCTTTTGACATGTTCCCCCATACGCCGCACGTGGAGAATATCGCCCTGCTTACGCTGCGTTAGAGCAGATAACGCGAAAGCCTCAGGCTCAGCTCATAGATTATAATCAGCATGGCAGCGATTACCAGGGGGGTGACAGGCGTCGGGTCGGGGGCAAGCGTCATAGAAAGCGCCAGAAAGGCGATGTATGCATACTTTCTGGTGGCTTTGAGCTGTTTCATGGTTACGAGTTCGCTCTTAACCAGGAAGGCCACAACGAGAGGTATCTGGAAGATTATGCCTGTGCTGATGAACATAAAGCCCAGAAAGGAAACAAATCTGCTCAGGGAGAGCATGGGCTCGGCGGCGCTCTCGGCATAGCTCACCAGGAATTTGGCTGAGAAGGGGGTTATGACATAGAAGGAGAAGAGTGCACCCAGGGTGAAGAGAATGAGGGAGGTGGGCACCACCCTAAGTACAAATTTTCTTTCGCTGGGATAGAGCCCGGGTTCAGCGAATCTGAAAATCTCATAGATTATCACCGGCAGGGCAAGGTATATGCCTATGAATAGGGATATCATAAACCAGGTGTAGGCGTACTCCACCGGATTTAAGGCAATCACCTTTACGCCCACCGGCAAAAAATAGGAAACCAGGAGCTTTACTATCCCCCTGCCAAAGATGAGCGCCGCACCAATTGAAAGCACACCCACCACTGATAGGGAAATCAGCAACCTCCTCCTAAGCTCTGCCAGGTGCTCCTGCAGCGGCATCTCCCTGTCTTCAGGCGCTTCCATGCTGCTCTTTTTGCATTGGAGTTAAAAAAGATTTGTCCAACGTTGCAGCGATGGCTGCAGGAAAGCAAGGCTGTCGGGGGTATATAAGGCCTTCTCACTGTTAACCCGATTTTCCCAAATTTTCTAAAGTTAGCTTCACCTATAAATAGCATGGTAAAGCTAGAAATAAAAAAGATTAAAGGTAAAAAATATCTCTACATCAGAGATAAAGTAAGGGTTAACGGTAAAAGTATAACAATATCCTTTTATATCGGCAGACTGGAAAAAACAACCCCTGAACGGTTCCTTGAGAAGCTGGCAGAATATCAGACAACCAGGTTAAAAACCTTCACCGACTTCTGGCTGAAGGGGCGGCGCAGGTATCTCGGCGACAGAAGGGCTCATGAAATTGAGGCTCTGCACTACAGCTACAGGCTATTCGGGGAGCATTATCCCGACGAGCTCAGGAGATACGGGCAGGCATGTTTTGCCCGCTATGTGCAGGGCACCACGGCGATAGAGGGCAACACCATTACCCTGAGGCAGGCTGAGGAGCTCCTGGAGCACGACGTGACCCCACCGGGGAAACCGCTGAGAGAGGTCTATGAAATTGTAAACTTCAGGAAACTCAGAGAGTTCCTCGCTGGGTATAGGGGAGATGTCTCGGAGAGGCTGATAAAGAGGATGCATGCAATTATCATGGAGAATCTGCTCGATGCACCCGGTGAATACAGGAAAATTAGGGTATTGATCGAGAAGGCTGAACACGAGCCTCCGCCCGCCTTTGAGGTGCCGGAGCTGATGAAGGAATTAATAGGGTGGTACAGGAGGAACAGGAGGAGGGTGCATCCCTTTGAGCTCGCGGTGCTCCTCCACACCAAGTTTGTGACTTTGCATCCTTTCGTGGATGGAAACGGGAGGGTTGCAAGGGCACTGCTCAACTTTGTGCTTGAGAGGCACGGCTACCCTACGCTATACCTGGGGCTGGAGCACAGGGAGAGGTATCTCGATGCTGTTGCTGAAGGAAACAGGGAGAATTACAAGCCTATCGTCGATTTCCTGGGGGAGGTATATATCCGGCAGCACGATGTTATTCTTAAAGAGGCATACAGTAAATTAGAGGGAGGAGAGGTGAGGGCTTTTCCAGAGGTCCGGGAGCTTCTCAGAGAATTTCTCAGGCTGAAGAGAGGATAGCAGGCAGAGCGCTTCGGCTAAAAAAGATTTCCTGCGTTAGGTCTTGCAGAATATGGGGTTGAACCGGGTGAGTGGATGAAGATAAAGGAACGCTATTTTGCAAGGAAGGGCATGGTAAAGGAAATCAGGGATGAGCTTTCCAGGATATCTCCCGCCTTCTCACAGCTCATCGACGGGAAAGTCAGGATGGAGGTTGCGAAGACGGAGGAGGGGGTGGACATCATCCTCGTCAATGGTGAACCCCTGATTTTTCAGGTTCGTGGCAGGTATTTCCCCACTGTTAGGGGTGCGCTCAGGCTGAAGGCAGACAGGCGCTATGTGGTTGTGGACATGGGAGCTGTTCCGTATGTGGTCAACGGCGCCGACATAATGCGTCCCGGAGTGGTCGCCTATGACGAGAAGATTGAAAAGGGCGACCTGGTGGTTGTTCTTGAGGAGAAGCACAGCAAGGCGATAGCAATAGGCGAGGCACTGTGGAGTGGCGAGGAGTTCGGCAAGAGGGAAAAGGGAAAGTGTGTTAAGAACCTTCACCATGTAGGCGATAGGATATGGAAGCTGGAGATGTAAGCAGAGGCAGCGCTTTTGTCGCCATTCTCGCCCTTTTAGGGGCGGCATTCACAGGGGTGGTGCTAAAGGCGAGTGTTTCCGGATTCTTCTGGAATTCTGCTGCCCAGTCTATGGGATTCTGGAGGTGGATTCGCAGTTATATGCTCGATGAAGTTGCGCTGCTGCTGCTCAGCCTCTTCGTGGCCTATGCCATGCTGCGCTATCTGGGGAGGAGAAGGGAGGATGGCAGATAGAAAACCCGAGGTGCTTGGAAGCGTGGCCGCTGCACTTGGAGCGAGCATAGAGCTTGCAGCACCCGTCGTGGCCCTCGCCTTCGCTGGTTATTACATCGGAAAACGTTATGGTGATGCGGTGGCTTTCCTGGGCATGGTGGCTGGTATCTTCCTGGGCCTTGCGGTGGGTATCAGGACCCTCATACAGAGTTATGTGAGGAAGCCCTAGCCAAGAATCTTCTCGCTGCTCCTGAGCTTCATTATCTCCTCGCTGCTGCCCAGAATTATCAGATGGTCGCCCTCCTCCACGAGAAATTCAGACTGCGGGTTGGGTATCAGCTCCCCGGCGCGGTAAACAGCGAGAATTGCCAGACCCCGGGAGGCAAGGTCCATGTCCCTTATCCTCTTCCCAGCAAACTTTGACTCGCCACCTATGGTAACCTGTGCCACCTCCAGGTCCTTGGCAATCGTCACTCGCTGGAAAAACTCTGCCACCAGAGGCCTGGCGACTGCCCTTGCCAGAAGCCTTCCACCTATAATATAGGGGCAGATCACCTTGTTCACCCCAGCAAGGTAAATCTTCTTCATCGACTCGTGGCGGTCAACCTTTGCAACTATCCTGATATCGGGATTGAGGGTTCTTGCAAGCAGTGTGATAAAAACAGCATCCACATCATTGCTCACCGCAATAACAATCTCCCTGGCATCCTTTATCCCCGCCTTGCGCAGCACCTCCTCGTCCTTGGCATCACCCTTTATCAGATTCCTCCTCTCCTCCTCGGTGGCTATGTCTATAATCACGTGAGCAATCTTCTCCTTCTCCAGCGATTCGGCAATTTTCCTGCCGTGGTAGCCGTAACCACATATTATTATGTGGTTCTTCACCTCTTCACCTCCCTCGCAATCTTTTCTGCGACTACGCCTGCTATTTCCTGAAGGTAGCGGTAGAATATCCTGCCCGCGTCGTAGAGGAAGAGCACCGAAATCACAAAGCCCAGATATGTGAGCCCCAGCTTTGCCTTGGGCATGCTGGACAGGAAGGGCGTAATCAGGGCAAAGAGGATTCCAACAACGGCGGCGTAGGCAATGTCCTTCACAGCGCGGTTCAGGTCCTTTCTGCGCCGTATTCCCGGTGCGGCAGAAGTAAGGATACTGGTGGAAATTGAGATGAGAACCTTAAGGTCCTCAAGCATTTTCAGCACCAGGCCCAGTATCGCAAGCCAGAGTGCGAGGGGGAGAAGGGTGCCCATGAAGCTCGCAATCGAATAGGGAAGAACATCAAAAATCCGGAAAAGGTAGGGAAGAAGCACCACCGAGGCGACGAGGAGCATTACAATCAGGGCAGAATTGAAGACAACCCTGGAGAACCTCCTTCTCACCTCCGGCACTTCTATTTCCGGGAACTCCTTCTCTTCGTCCTCTACCTTAATTTTTCTCCGGGTCTTCCTCTCTACAAACCTTTTAGCCTTTTTAAGCTGCTCCTTGGTACCCAGCAGCAGGAGCACATCTCCCACCTCAAGCTTCATCTCCGCGGGGGGATTGGTAATCAGCTTATCTTTCTTCCACACTGCCACTATGCTTGCACCTGTTCTGCTTCTGAACCCTGTTTCTGCGATGCTCTTCCCGGCAACGGGAGATCTGCCAGCCACCCTGTACTGCCCCAGACTTATCCCCCTGAAGATTGCGATGCGGTCCAGAAACTCGGCGCTGTAGGGGGATAGCACGCTTTTAATAAGAATGTTGAGGGCAGCTTCTCGCGGGTCGATGAGGTACTCCACTCCGGCTCTTTTAAGCAGATTGGCATTCTCAGATTTCTCCAGCCTGGCGGCGGTGATCAGCGAGGGGTTGAGCTCTCTGGCTGCCATTGCAACGAAGGCGTTCTCCTCGTCTTTGCGGGAGGTGAGTATCATACCCATCGCGGCATCGGCGCTTGCCTTTCTGAGTATCCTCTCCTCCGTGGCATCGCCAGCCACAAAGGGCAGCTCTAGTTCCTGAAGTTTCTTTAGCACCGCTGCATCGTCCTCAATTATGATAAAGGGGATATCGTAGCTTTTTATCTCCTGGATAGCCTGCTCCGCAAGGTCGTTGTATTTGAAGATGAGCACATGGTTCTTCAGGCGCTTAATTCCGGCGATGCCAAGGGCCCTGCTTATGCCACGCTGAATGAGATAGGAGGATATCACAGGTATAATCGCAAGGACAGAAAACACCCCCAGAACAATGATAACCAGACTTATTATCCTCCCCTCCTGTGTCGTAGGGATTATGTCACCGTAGCCCACGGTGCTTATGGTTACTATCACAAAATACAGCGCGTCCAGGAGGGATAGGTTCTCAAACTTCATTATAAAAAGTGTGCCTATAACTGTGAGCACAACCAGACCAGCGATGATTGTGAGTATGCTCTTGGTGACGGTGTTCATCTCCCTCGGAGAATAAATTAGATATGGGGCATATAATTAACTTACCATCCCGAGGAGGAAGAGGATAGCCGCACTCACCACATCCCCATAAAGCGCACTCAGAAGTACCCCCAGGGTTATGGGAATCACAAAGGGTACCGCCGGCGTCACCCACACCTCGCCCTCCCCCTCAGCCTTACCCAGCTCCGCATCTGTGCGGAGAAGGAAGGTGAAGCCCTTCCCGTTGCCGTACACGGCCTCGTAGGGCTTTATATCCGAAGCCTTTTTTCTGTATCCAAGAAACAGGGCATAGAATTCCCTTAAGCTTTTCACCTGCTTTAAATGGGGTAGATTTCTTATAAAGAAGTAGATAGGCAAAGCGAGGGAAAGTGCTATTGCATTTGCAAAGACGGAGAGGGCGAAGATGGGAAAAACCGTCGTAACCTCGCGAAGGTAGTAGGGAAACACCGCGGCAATGCCTATGAATATCTTCGCGTCGCCGCCCCCCATTAGCCCGAGATAGGAGAGAGCAAGGACAAGGACAGAGGTTATGCCCACAGAGACTAAAAAGTAGAGGAGTGGCAGAGAGCTGCCCACCCTGACGACGTCCCAGGCAATGAAAACAATGCCAATAAAAATCAGCGCCACCCAGGAGGCATCGTTAATCTCACGATATCGCCAGTCGAGCAGAGAGGCATATAAAAGCACAAGTAAGACCAGGAGGAGTCTGATAAAGAACTCCATCTACCTTTCCTCGCCGTAGTACTGGGTTATCTGCTGCGTACCCCACTTCTCAAGCGCCAGCCTGAGCTCCTCGTGCTCCCTGGCGTACTCCTCCAGGGAAACACCCTTCATTACCGCCTCAACTGCCTGCATCATCGCCTTTGCCCCTGCCCTCGTACCTCCAGGATGCCCGTGAACGCCGCCGCCGGCCTGAATCACTATATCCTTTCCTCCTGCCCTTATATTACCCTCCACATATCCGGGGTGAACGCCACCGGAGCAGACAGGAAACACGGGCTCCAGTCCATACCACTCACCTCTCAGTGCACTGTAATTTTCCCTATAGTTCTCACTCTCCATCTTGCCCAGTGCACAGCCTACGTGAAGCTGGTCTCCACCCGCCATGCGTACAAGCTTGGAAAGCACCAGCATCGCAATACCGTGGTTCTTCATCCTTGTTATGGCACCATGCATTGTGCGGTGCACATGAATGGGAAGCTTGAAGTTCCTACTCAGGGCTGTAAGCGCCGGAAAACCGCAGGTGAGAACGTCTATCATCAGACAATTTGCACCGTTGTCCTTTGCGAGCTGAGCAGTCTCAACTATATCATCGCTTGTCACATTGACCGCATACAGGCAGGGTTTGCCAACCTCTTCCCGGGCCCTGTCCAGGGCCTCCATGGTGCGCGAGACCCTCTCTTCAAGGGGGCAGAAGTCCTGATTCGCCAGGGTTTCGTCATCCTTTATCAAGTCCAGACCGCCCATCGCCGCTTCGTACGCTACGCTTGCAAAGCGCTCAGGGGGCAGGCCTATCTTTGGCTTGATTATGGTACCCACGTGGGGCCTCCGTGTTCCTGTGGTCCCCACGAGCTTTCTTATCCCCTCAATGCCGAAGTTGGGCCCCCGGAAAAAGCTGACAATTTCACGGGGAAACTCAACATCAAGCAGCCTGACTGCGCGAACCTCACGAAGGCCGAAAAGGTTACCTGCAATGATACTGAGAATGTTGGGTATCCCCCCTATCTCCAGACTGAAGTCCTCCACAGGAAAGGCGATTTTTGCAACATCTCCTTCAATATCAACAACCCTCGCCCCGTACTTCTCATGTATCTCCTTGGTGGCGGTTGTTACCTCTGTCCAGGTGCCCGTGCTCTGCTCCATGGCTATTGCGCGGGCGGCAACCTCTATGTTATCTGCATCTATCCTGTAGCTTGCTATTACCTCTCCCATCTTTCCACCCTTTATCTTTACCTAAACGTATATATATTTCTGCTTACCACCTACTTGTAAAAAGATGTGAGGGAGAGAGTGAGCGACGCATTACTGTCACCGGCGGAGCTTGAAAAACGCTGTACTGACTTCAAGGAAGAGTGGTATGGGGTTGCGAGGGAGATCGACGCTATTGCGGAGTTCAGCACCGGCGAGCAGCCAGGGTTCAGGCGTGCCCTCCTGAGGATAGGAAAGAGCCTTGAAAACCTGCTTTCAGAGCTTGATGTGATCACGCTCTCCGCAAAGAAGAACCTGCCTGAGATTCGCGCCGAGGTGGATAGCTATTCGGGCAGCATAGAGCAGGGCTTCAGGAAATTCTCTGCCAAGGTTGAGGGGGAGCTTGGAAAACTCGAGAGGTTTACTGCAATCAAGCGTCAGGTCGCCTCTCTCAGAAATGAGATAGAAAAGATGGGCAGGGAATTCAGGGAGGTTGAAGCCCGGGTGGCAACCCTGTGTACAAAGTTCTTTGAGCGGCAGAGGGAGCTAACCCTCGCGAAGGAGAAGATTAAGGCGCGGGTGGAGAAAGGGCTGTACGACCTCCAGGTGGAGTTTGAGGATAGGGTGGAGGGCATTGTGGGAGACTATGAGCTTCACCATGCCGGTGAACCCACGACGCCAAAGCAGCTTTTCATCGCAATCCTCAAGGACCCCGGGACCATTGAGAAGGTTTACCTGAAGGAAACCCGACCCACCCGGAGCTTTCTGGGAATAAAGCTCAGGAAGGAGGAGATGACCGCCGAGGCAAGGCTGGAGGTGCTCAGGTATGTTGCCCAGGAGCTCGCTGAGAAAGCCAGGCGCATCAAGGAATCTGAGATGGAAAATGTGCGCAAACTCAACAAGGAGTTTGCAGACCTTGATTCCCTGGAAAAGGCGTGCAGGGATGTGGAGAGACGTCGTGAGGAGCTTGAAAATTATAAAGAAGAGCTTGAGGGCAAGATAGCACAGCTTGAAGAGGGAATAAACAGAAACTTTGATGATTACAATGAGATACTGTCAATAAAAGAGGAGTTTGCCTCCACCTTCGACTCCATTGAACCAGAGGTGAGGAGATTTCTGGAGTACATCGCCGGAGCCTTTGAGGGATTTGAGATAGAGCGTGACCCTGAGAAGAGGCGCCTCCTGAGCAAGATAGCACAGCTTGAAGAGGAGGTGCAGAGGCTCTCATCGCTGCTTGAAGAGGTGGGAAAGGAAAAGGCCATGCTGGAGGAGAGGGTGGAGACCTATGCCCGGGAGCTTGAGGACAGGAGGCAAGCCATAAGGGAGCTGAAGGAGAGGAACTCGGAGCTGGAAAGCAAGCTTTCTGAGATTGAGAGGGAGTATGACGAATTCCGCAGCACAGGGTCCGAGAAGCTGGAGCTCCTCAGGGAAGAGAATCTGAGGCTGAAGCGTGAGGTTGAAAATCTCAGGTCAGAGCTGGAGAAATATTTGAAGATGTCTGAGGAGATGGAGGACAAGAACAAAAAGCTTATGAAAGAGCTTGAAGAGGGAAGGAACAGGGCAAGTGCGCTTGAGGAGGAGATTGCACGCCTCAAAGCAGAGATACGGAAATCCCTGACCGATATACTTGAGAAAATCAAGGGTTAGCCTTTGCTGTTATTATGGGCACAGAATTTTTGCCACCAGAGGAGCTGATGGATGCGAGCCTCCGGGAAAGCTGGTTTGAACTTATCAAGAGCATCGAAGCTCTTAAGGAACATCGCTCCGCAGATATAGCCCTTGAAAGCTCGCTGAGCAGAGCCGGAGAGCTTGCAGCTGAGACAGAGCGCCGCCTTGAGCTTATATGCACCTCAGCCATGCACCTTATCCCAGAGAAGCGGAAGTTTTATGACAGCTCAATGCAGGAGGTCAGCGCAGCCCTTGAAAAACTCTCCCGGGTGATGGGAAGGGACCTTGAAAACCTCCGCCTCTACCTTGAGCTTATGGCTGAGGTGAGGTTGAGGGAGAGGAAGCTTGAGATTCAGAGAAGGCGCATCCGGGAGCTCAGGCAGGAGATGCTCAGGGCGTGCGAAGAGGCAGAGGTTCTAAAGGAGAGCTACGAGAAGAGCGCCGCCGGTATAAGAGCGCAGACGGACGAAAGACTGGCGGAGATAAGGGACAGCTTCCTGACAGAGGCCGAAAGAATACTCGGCGGATGCAGAGTTTGCGATGAAAGGGGCGAAGCTGTGCCCCCTGAGATTCTCTTTGAGAATCTGATTAAAGATGTAGGGTATCATGAAAAAATTAAGATTACAGGGCTGTTTTTAAAGAGGGATTCCCTGAGGCAGATGCTGAGGGAGCTTGCAGACGAGGCGTCGAAGAAAATTCCACCTCTTCTTGAAGAGGAGAGAAGGGAGCTCTCAAAGCTCGAGGCAGAGCGCCGCAAACTCAAACATGCCTCGAACGTCTGCGATAGCCTGAGGAGAGAGCTTGAGGAGGGTGAGGAGAGGGAGAGAAAACTCGAGAATCGCCTCAGAGAGCTCAAGCTCAGGACTGAAGCTGTGGAGGAGAGATTCGCCAGCTACAGCAGCATACTCTCCCTCCGGGATGATTATCTCGGAATACTTGAAACCGCCTCGGCGGCCAGAAAGGAGCTCTTCCTCGCCCTGGAGGAGGATTTCAGAGACTTCCTGCCCCAGGAGAGAGATGCAGAGAAGAGGGAGCTCAGGGAGGAGCTGGTAAGGTACTCGGAGATGCTTGAGCAGGCCAAGAGGCGGCTCGAAGAGGCAGAGAAAGAGGCTGAAAAGGTTATGCAGCTTGCAGAAAAGCTTACGCGTCTCGAAGATGAGAATATGGCCCTCAATTCGAAAATAGATACTTTAAATAAAGAATCCATGAAAATGCAGGAGAAGCTTGAAAGGCTCTCCGGCGAGAAGGCGAGCCTCACAGAGGAACGGGATAGACTGAAAGCAGAGATAGAAAAGGAGAGAGATCTGAGGAAAGCTGCGGAAATAGAAAAAAAGAAAATCAGCACGACGCTGAAAGAGGAAAAGGCCAGGCTTGAAACCCTGCTTTCCACTCTGAACACACAGCTGAAGGAAAAGGAAGATGAGATTGAGGGATTAACAAAGCAGATTGAAAGGCTCCGTAGGGAGAAAAAGATATTCGCTGAGGAGTTGAACAGATTAAAGCTGATAATGCAGAAAAATGAAAAGCTTGTGGAGGAGCTGAACGGTAGAGAAAGTTCGCTGAAAACACAAATCGAAGAAGTTTTAGCAGAAAAGTTGAGGATTGAGGAGGAAGTATTATCCACAAGAAAAGAGCTGAACAAGGAGAGAGAACTCAGATTAAGCGCTGAGAAAATAGCAGCAGCCCTGGAATCAGAGCTTTCTGAGAGGAGGGAGAGATGTGGTGAGCTTGAGCAGACATGCGCAGAGCTGGGCGAGGAGGCGGAGTCCCTCAGAGAAGAAGTTAAGAGGCTGAGAAGGCTTCTGGAGGAAAGGCTGCCTGCGAAGCCCAGAGAGGTCGTGGAGGATGAAGCCTACCTGAGTGAGAAGATAGACGCCCTGCGGAGGAGGTAAATGTTCTCAAGGCGCGTGCTTCAGGTTGAGCCCTTTGAGGTCATGGAAATTCTCGCAAAGGCGCAGCATCTGGAGAAGCAGGGGGAGAGGGTCATCCACCTGGAGATAGGAGAGCCCGACTTTCCCACGCCGAAGAGGGTGGTCGCCGCCGCGTGTCGCGCCATGGAGGAGGGGGAAACCCACTATACCGACGCCCAGGGCACGCCTGAACTGAGGCAGGCGATTGCCGGGCATTTGAATGAAACCCTGGGCGTTGAGGTGGACCCCTCGCGGGAGGTTATTGTTACGGGCGGGGTGAGCCTGGCGCTGCAGTTCATACTTGCCGCACTTCTCGAGCCTGGAGATGAGGTGCTCATCACCGACCCCACCTACCCCTGCTATTCCAACTTCATACGCTTCTTCGACGCCAGGCCTGTTGCCGTGCCCCTGGCTGAGGACTACTCACTTGACATCGAAGCCCTGAAGGAGAAAGCTGGCAGGCGCACAAGGGCGATACTAATAAACACACCCGCCAACCCCACAGGCATGTACCTTGACAGGGAGGAGCTTCGCGCGCTGTGCGAGGTTGCCTCAGACGCAGGGGTGTGGGTAATAAGCGATGAGATATACTCGGGCTTGACCTACGATGCAGAGCGAAGCCCCGGCATCCTTGAGACAGGATACGGGCGCTGTGTTATGCTTGACGGCTTCTCAAAGCTCTACGCCATGACGGGCTGGCGTCTGGGCTATGTCGTCGCGCCCGAGCAGCTTATTGCGCAGGTGCTCAAGCTCCAGCAGAACTTCTACATCTCCCCCAGCTCCTTTGCCCAGCGTGCCGCAGTGGTGGCGCTTTCTCTGCGCGATGAGGTAAGGGCAATGAAGGCGGAGTTCGCAAAGCGCCGGCGCTACATCCTGGAGAGACTCAAAAATATCCAGGGCTTCAGGGTTCACGAGCCAAAGGCTGCGTACTACGTTTTTCCTGATGTCAGCGGGATTTCCCGCGACTCCTCTGCTCTTGCCGAATACCTGCTCTCCACCGCTAAGGTCGCCACTACCCCTGGCACCGCCTTCGGAAGACGTGGCGAAGGACACCTGCGCATCTCCTACGCCAGCTCCATGGATAACATAGCAGAGGGCATGGACAGGATTGAAAGGGCTCTGGCTGAGTATGGGTGATAGTATGGTAAGGGCAACAAAGATAGAGATGTACAAGAAGATTATAGATGCGATAGCCTCGAGGAGTGCATGCTCGCGCCGCAAGCTCGGCGCTATAATTGTCAGGGACGACCGCATCGTTGCCACCGGCTACAACGGCGCCCCTCGCGGGTGGGAGAACTGCGGTGACGAGGTACCGTGCTACAAGGACAAATACGGCGTACCATCAGGGGTTATAGACTACTCGTGCCCCTCGGTGCATGCTGAGATGAATGCAATTATCAATGCCGCCTACCACGGGGTGGGCATCAAGGACGGGACGCTGTATACGCAGGTCGACCCGTGCTTCTGGTGCGCCATAGCAATAGTCAACTCTGGTATTAAGCGGGTAGTGGTTTTTGCTGACTACAGCGATAAGCACGGCATAGAGGTTCTGGAGAAGAGCGGAATAGAGGTGGTGCGGGTTAAGGAGTAGCTACTCCCTGAGCTCCAGCCCAAACTCCTCCTTCAGCACCATAATCGCCGCCTGGGGTGGAATCACGCCCCTCTCTGTTATTATTAAATCTATGTACTCGGGTGGGGTTACGTCGAAGGCGGGGTTTCGAATCTTTACCCCTGGAAATTCTTCGGGGTTTGCCACCTCTTCGGCGGGACGCTCCTCAATCTCCACCAGGGCGCCAATGAGCGTCGTGGGGTGGAACTTGTAGGTCTCTGCAGCGACCATGAAGACCACCCTCGCCTCGTGGGCAGCGAGCGCAATCTGCGATGTGCCAATCTTGTTTATTACTGCACCATTTGCGGCGATGCTATCCGCCCCAACCACCACTTTATCCACGTCTTTCATGAAGGCGCGAACAGCGGAGTCCACGATCAGCGTTACAGGTATTCCCTCCCGGGCAAGCTGTCTCACTGTGATGTGCCCCTGATAGCGAGGCCTCGACTCTGTGGCGATGACCTCTATACTCTTTCCCTGACGAAACGCCGTGGTTATTACAGAGAGGGCAGCCTGTGAGTTGCAGTGGGTCAGCACGACATCGCCGCTCTTTATGCGTCTTGCTCCAATCTCCCCTATTGCACCAAGTGCCCTCTTTGAGCGCTCTGTAAACTCCTCAGCAGCTTCAACCACGGCTTTTCTAATTTCCTCCACACTGCTCTTATTCCTGGCTGCGGTGAGCACATAGTTTACTGCATTGGGCAGGCTTACTGCCGTGGGCCTTGCCTGCTTGAGTATGCTGCCGGCTTTCTCCAGCTCAGAGAGGAACTCCGCCTCACTGTCTCCCCGGTAGTTCAGCGCAAAGTTGCGCAATGCCTGTGCAGCGCTCTGGGCTATCTTTGCAGCGCCGCGAATCTCCATGCTTGCTATCTTACTCGCAGTGGTCTTCACAAGCTCATAGCTCATGCCTTTCCCCATTCTACTCTGCCTCTGCGGATATAAATACCCTGCCCTTACATAATCCTTTTTTGTCGTTCCTGAGGGCAGAGAAAATGTTAAATATCCACATGGCCAACTTACTTCTGCGGGCCCGTAGCTTAGCGGTAGAGCGCCCGGCTCATAACCGGGCGGTCGTGGGTTCGAATCCCTCCGGGCCCATTGCC
>NZ_JBPMGE010000099.1:0-8946 GCF_054014795.1 Candidatus Pyrohabitans sp.
GATTCTGCGCCTTACTCGCTATCTGCTGCACCGCCGAAGTTATCTCATCGCTGGCAGCATTCAGCTGCTCCGAAGAAGCAGCCTGCTCCTCAGCAGTCGCAGCAACGCGCTCAACAGCAGACTTCACACTGAGAATAAGCGAGCGCAGCTTGTCCTTCATCTTATTGAAGCTGGTTATAAGCTTGCCAATCTCATCGCTGGGATTGGTCGCCTCTATCTCCTTTGTCATATCTCCCGCGGCTGCGGCCTCAATCACAGGCAGGAAGCGTTCGATTTCGCTCTTAAGATACTCCTGCATTATGATGAGGTCATTCTCCTTCTGCTTCATCTCCCTCAGGTCCACTGCCGTTTTTATTGCACCTATCCTCTCCCCCCTGGCATTGAACAGGGGCGCTGTGTATATCTTGACCTGGACATCCTCACCCTGCTTGCTTTTCAGCACAACTTCCCTGCTGAGAAAGTCCCCTCTGCCCTCCATCACCGTCACCGAGGAGCATTTTTTTGTGTGACAGGCGGGGGTTATGCCCACATAGGTGGTGATATCATAGCAGTGCTTGCCTATGACCTCCTCCCTCTTGTAGCCCAGCATCTCCTCGGCAGCCGGGTTAAATTCTATTATCCTCAGGTCATTGTCGGTCACATACACCGCTGCTCCCACACCGTTTATTATGGACTTTGCCTTCTGGTTGTACTCACTTAGATTTGTCACCATTCTATTGCAGGACTCAATCAGCTGTCTAATCTCCTGCTCGGAAATGTCCATATCCAGGGTGCTGGAGTGATCCCCTTCTGAAACCCTCCTTGACCATTCTGACAGCCTCTCTACAGGCTTCAAAACATTCCTGTGCAGGTAGTATCCCATCCCCACAAGCGCACCGGTGCCAATAGTGATAACGCCGGCTAAAACTCCCCTGTTCAGCTCTACAGATGTAATAGCAGAAATACCCAGAATGCCAGCGGAGACACCAACCATAGCCAGTGTGAGGTTTATCTTATCCTTCAGTCTAAATTTGAGCTGCTGCATAATCCAATCTCCCCCTCTATTTATATCCCCCTTGAAGCAAAGTTGATACAGGAGATTAAAAATTTTATTTTTCAGGAATTATATCAAAAAGCGAAAGATGCCTATTGATTATTCTGCAGCTCTCTGAAGAGCCTCACCTCCACAACCTCCCCCTTCTCTATGCCCTCGGTGTTTTCGGGTACAATCACAAAGCCATCTGCACGCACCATGCTGGAGACTATCCCTGAGCCGGAGGTGCGCATGGGCTCAACCTCATAACCCTCTTTAGAGCGCTCCACCCGCACGCGGACAAAGTCGCGCCTGCCGAGCTCAGAGGCTATCTTTCTGCGCAGCCTTGCCTCTATCGCAGGGTAGGGCATCGCAGGCTTTAACCCCTGCATCACCTGCAGCGCCGGACGTACAAAGGTTTCAAAGCCTACGATGCTGGCCACGGGATAACCGGGAAGCATGAAAACAAGGGTATCGCCGATGTAGCCAAAGCCTGTAGGCTCGCCGGGACGCATGGCTACGCCGTGCACCTCCACTCTGCCCAGCTCACGCACTATCTCAGGTACCACATCGTGCTTGCCCACAGATGTGGCGCCGCTTATAAGCAGCACATCGTAGCTAGAAGCGCGATCTACCACCTCTTTCATCACAGTGTAATCATCCTTTACAACTCCGAGGCGTACCGCCTCTGCACCCGCTGCTCTGCACAGCGCAGCCAGAGCAAAGCTGTTGATGTCGTAAATCTGTCCCTCTTGTAGCTCTTCACCGGGTTCTGCGATTTCATCGCCGGTGGAGATTATCCCGACTCCAGGGCGATGGTAAACCCTGACCTTGCCCACGCCAAGAGATGCTAGAATCGCTATCTCCTGTGGGTTGAGTACCCGCCCCTGCCTGAGCAGCACATCTCCACGCCTGTAATCCTCCCCGCGCAGGGAGACGTTTTTCCCTGGAGGCACAGCCTTTAAAACTTCAATCTCGCCGCCGAGTTCATTCACGTGCTCCAGCATCACCACTGCATCTGCACCTCGCGGTAGGGGTGCGCCGGTGGTTATGCGCACAGCCTCATAATCACGAACCTCGCCATTGAAGCTCTGCCCTGTGAGCACCTCCCCTATAATTCTAAAGTATATAGGGTTTGCCTGACCTGCGCCGAAGGTGTTCTCTCCGCGGACAGCGAAGCCGTCCATTGCAGCGCGGTCAAAGGGCGGGTTGTCTCTCTCCGCAACCACATCGCGAGCGAGTACCCTGCCCAGCGCCTCCTCGAGAAGAACCTCCTCCTTTCCTCCCCTCTTAAGCCCTGAAAGCAGTTTATCCAGCGCCTCACCTACCGGCGTCAAGCTGTAGAAACCCCTGCCTCTTACTTCCATGGTTCCACCCTTTCTCTGAGCTTTTTGTAGTCCTCAGGCGTGTTTATGTTTAGAAAACTCAGCATCTCAGGGTCAGCGATGCGGAGCTTTTCCTCGGGTACAAAGTTAACATTGAGCAGACTTAGAAGTGCGCGCACACTTCTGGGTTTATTCTCTGCACATGCAAGAACCGCCTCCTTCGAGTACACAGCATGCAGAGGCTCGGGCCAGCCCTTCACCACCGGCACAGCTGCCTCGTAGCCCTCAACCTCCTGCATGAGCAGGCGGTAAACCTCTGGCTTGAGCAGCGGGGCATCCACAGGCATCACGGCGAGGTATCCGTAGCCCGCCTGTCTGGCGGCTGAGATAAGTGCACATGCAGGGCCCTCTCCGGGGTTTTCATCCAGCACCACTTTAATATTAGCCGGGACTGCATCACCCTGCTCCCTCGTGGCGAGGGAAACTATAACCTCGGCGGCGAAGCTTGAGGCGAGGTTAAGCATGCGCTCCAGAAAACTTTGCCCCTCCAGTGTTAGAGATCTCTTGTCTCTTCCCATTCTTCTGCTCTCTCCACCGGCCAGCACCACGGCGGTGCACCCTATTTTCTCCACACGGTTGTGCATTTTCATGCTCAATTTCGCCCCGGATAAAAAAGTATATATAGGGTGAATTATAACTATTAAAAGGTTACAGCGAAGTCGTGTGGGTTAGCTTTCTTAAGCCCACGCAGGAAGGTAACAACGGAAAGGTTGGAGGTGAAAAAGTGGTAGTATTAAGGAGAGTGTCGGAGTCCGTGAAGGACTACGATACCATCCGGTACACCACCTGCGACAATATGTGCGAGAGCGGTTGCGGGATGAAGGTGTACATCAAGGATGGCAGAATTGTAGATATCTGGGGTGACGACGAACATCCGCAGAACTATGGCTCCCTTTGTCCTAAGGGAACAGCTAACTACCAGCATGCGTATAACCCCCTGCGCGCCAAGTATCCTGTTATTAGAGAGGACAATGTGAACGGTAAGTTCAGGCGCGTCACCTGGGATGAGGCCCTCGACTTTGTTGCAGATCGTTTGAAGTACATCCGTGAGAAGTGGGGTGCCCACACTGTAGCCTGCCACCGCACTGGAAGGAGCAGCTACGGTAATAAGCTGGGCGGCTCAAGGTTCCTGGCGATGTACGGCACGCCCAACATATATGGACAGGGTCCGCTATGCTGTGAGTCGCCTGGAGCGAGAGGACAGTACGTTTTCGGTGCCAAGGAGTTCCTGCGTCTTTTTAACCCCTGTCAGGACGCAATGAACAGCGATACCATATTTATCTCAGGTGCCAACGCTGCGGCGCTGGAAGTAATAACAATGAAGTGGTGGGTTGAGTCCCAGGACAGAAATGGTGCCAAGTTTATAATTGTTGACCCGCGCTTCAATGCCACTATGGCAAAGGCTGACCTGGCGCTTCGCCTGCGTCCAACCACAGATGCATATCTGGCTAACGCTATTGCCCACGTGCTCATCCACGAGATCGACGGAATAGACAAGGAGTTCATTGCCCGCTGGACTGTGGGCTATGAGAAGTATGCAGAGCTCGTGAAGGACTATACTCCTGAGAAGGCTGAGAACATCACCTGGGTGCCTGCTGAGGATATACGCAAGGCAGCCGAGTGGATGGCCTATCCAAGGAGGACCCACTTCTCAGGTTGTCTGGGTACTGCGCAGCAGTACAACGCCGGCAATGGAAACGCCGCCTACCAGATACTTGTCGCCATAACCGGTAACGTAGGTGTAAAGGGTGGCGGCTGGAACTGGCTGCACAACTGCCGACCCGTGCTCAGCGCCGGTAAGGACCTGAAGGAGTACGTTGTCAAGATAAAGGAACCCCAGCTGGCAGACAAGATTATACCCTGGGGTGATACCTCAAGTGCGTGCACAATCAACCCCGGCTATACGGGCAAGCCATACCCAGTCAAGGGTCTCATATGGAATGGTAACCACATTGTGCAGTGGCCGAACAACAACAAGGTTCGCGAATATATGAAGAACCTTTACTGCGGTGTCCACCTGAGCTTCCATCCCAACGAGACCATGAGCTGGATGCATGCTGCATTCCCGATAACCAGCTTCTTCGAGCACGAAGGCGTGGTGCACCACGGCAACAACCGCCACGTGCAGTGGCACAACCAGATTATTGAGCGCCAGTGGGAGTGCCGTGCTGACATAGACTTCTGGGCCGGCCTGGCAAAGCGCTTCGAGTTTGCCGAAGCCTACTATGCCCCTGACGGCAAGAGCTGGTGGGCAAAGAAGGACGTATTCGGCAACCCGCTGCCAGAGGATCCCAAGTACCCCGGCACCACCGAAGAGATCGACGAGCGTGTGTGTCAGAACTGGTTCCACTCCCAGGAGCCCTTTGTCTCCGGCATAACTGTGGAGCTAATGGATCCCGAGATGTCACCCAAGGGCGGTGTGATGTGGCCTGCCGAAACCAAGGACGAGGCCATGATGTACTCCGACCCGGAAGCTACGATACGCGGTGCCCAGTGGATAATGTACAAGGAGGGTGTGAACTACCCCGGTACAGACAAGCGCTTCCCGACGCCGAGCGGCAAGGTGGAGATATACTCCCAGGCTCTGGAGCAGATAGGCTGGTATCCAATGCCAATACATGTCGAGCCCAACAATGCTCCGGTTGCAAGGCCAGACCTGTGGGAGAAGTACCCGCTCATCCTTTGCACAGGCCGCCTTGTGGCACACTTCCACGAGATGGGTCACTGGTGGCCGTGGATGGTTGAGCTTGAGCCTCACAGGTTCATAAACATCCACACCGAAGCCGCTAAGGCACTTGGCATTCGCGATGGCGATACCGTAGTGTGTGAGAACGACTACGGCAAGGTGATAGGTCCCGCCTGGGTCAACGAGATGGTGGATGAGGGCGAGGTCTGGGGCCCCGAGGGCTTCGACAAGTACCAGCCCTTCTATCCGTACAGCAACATCAACGAGCTCGTCGATGATACCGTCAAGGACCCATTCTACACTCAGGCGCAGTACAAGTGCAACCTCGTACGTGTATACCGCCTGGGCGACGACCCGGACAAGGCTGTGGAGAAGACCAAAGAATTCCTCGCCAAGGTCAAGCGCACACCCAAGGACTACCTCGACCCGGAGAAGGAGCCCTCTGTCAACCTGGGTACCTACACCCGTTTCGACAAGAAGGGCAGCGGTATCTACTATGTAGGCGTGCCGCGTGAGAAGTGGGAGACCAAGTGAGGTGATCAAGATGGATGAAGTATTCTCCGATAAGGGTCCCCTTCTCAACCTTGACCAGGAGACCGCTCGACAGGGCATAGAGAGGAGTGAGAAGATAGGTCTTCGCGAGGCTCAGGCTGCGAGCGTCTGGGGTATACCCCCGGACCACATCACCATGTTCGTTGACCTGAAGCGCTGCATAGGCTGCTTTGCCTGCGAGACCGCATGCAAGCTGGAGCACGACGACCCCATGGGTCCGCGCAGGATGCGTGTCATCCAGGTGGGGCCCAAGCAGGTTGGCAGGCATACCAAGGCGATGTACATCCCCATGAACTGCTTCATGTGTGGCCATGCTGCATGCGTCGAATCCTGCCCAACCGGAGCAATGACAAAGCGCGCCAAGGACGGCATCGTCTTCGTGGACAGCGAGAAGTGCATAGGCTGCAAGCGCTGTATGCAGGCATGCCCCTTCGGTGCTCCGCAGTGGGACTCCCGCACCGGCAAGGTTATAAAGTGCGACTACTGCATGCACCGTATCGACAAGGGTCTGCAGCCAGCCTGCGTAACCAAGTGCTCAACGCACTGCCTGTACATCGGCAACCCCGCTGACATAATGACCTACTTCCGCGAGAAGGACGCAATTCGCCTGGCAAGGGTGTACTTCAACGACAAGGCAGATACGGATCTGCTCACATCGCCAGCGTACTCCTTCCCGGAGCGCGCTCTCTTCGTACCCAGAGTACGCCTCAAGCCGGGCAAGCTGCCTGAGCGCGTAACAGAGGTCACCAAGCCTGTGCACAAGAAGTAGGGCTATGCCCTACCTTTTTTGTTTTTAATTTTTGTTTTTTCAACAGGAGGATAGTAAATTGGCAAGGACAAAGGGTTATCGGGGTGAGCTCGATGAAGCTCAGAAGAAGGCTCTTGAAGGTGTTATTCCTCCCGAAATAAAGAAGAGTTTTATCAAAAACCCTGACTGGAAATATGGTCTTACTGCCCTGAGAGAGATTCGTGCCCTTGAGACGGTATATGCTTATTTCTGGGGAGATAAGGATGATATAATGGTCTCCCCTGCTTCTGCTTATCCTGAACGTCACAAGGTTTTACCAGAAGAGATGCTTAAACCCAGGAGGAAGGAGTAATGGCTAGCGTAGAGGTGTTCGATGAAGCTTTTAGCATGTACGAGGTTGACCAGCGCGAGCCGAGTGATAATACTGTGGTTATGCTTATCGATTTAAAGCGCTGCATAGGTTGCTTTTCCTGCGAGACGTCTTGTAAACTGGAGCACGACCTGAGCATGGGTCCTCGTTTAATACGTGTTATTCAGGTTGGCCCCAGAAAGGTACTCGGCAGGGTTAAAACCCTATACATGCCCATGCTTTGCTATCACTGCTCGCCGGCGCCCTGTGTCGACGCGTGTCCCACTGGAGCGATGCAGAAGCGCGCCCGGGATGGTATAGTGTTTGTGGACAGCGAAGCCTGCATAGGCTGCAAGCGCTGTATGCAGGCATGCCCCTACGGCGCACCCCAGTACGACTCGCGTACAGGGCGAGTGGTGAAGTGCAACTTCTGTATGCAGCGCGTGGACTATCGCCGAACCTATACCAAGGAGGAGCTCCAGAAGATATACCGCTTTACCTACAAGCATGGCGGGGAGGTGCGCCTTCCTGTTGCGGATGAGGTGGGCAACATAAAGCGGGACGACAAGGGCAGGCTGGTCGACGAGAAGGGTGAACCCCTCTCCGGCAAGAGACTCGCTGAGGTGGGCCGCGGCGTGGAGAGCGTCACCTATGAAGGTCTGTGGAGCGCGTGCGCTACGAAGTGTTCTACCGAGGCGATGACCTTCGGATATTACAGGGATGTGAAGAAGCTCATAGAGAAGAAGTCTGAGAACAGACGGATAGTACGAGTGGGCTCAGTCTACTATGCCATTCCAGGGGATGACTTCCCATTCCCTGCGCCTGAGGAGAGGCACTGATTCAATTTTGCTTTCCCTCGTTTTTGGTTACGTATCTTAGAGAGGTGTCAGTTTTGCCAAGAGAGCCCAAGGACATATTTGATAAGAACGAGTATATCAAGTGGTACTTTGACCCAGACCTTTCGAGGGACTGGAAAAATCTCCTTAAGAAGTATAGTTACCTCTTTTGGATTCATTCCATGAATATCAAGGATGAGGACCACTGGATAAACTTTATTAAGGATAAGAAGCCCGAGATTAAGCGCACACCCGCGAAGCCGCACAATGCAAAGAGCTATGCCGAGCTTGCAGTTGCCAGGCGCGATGCCCACTACCTGATTTTCCGTGCCTTCACAGAGGTTTCACAGGCACTTGCGGAGGAGATTCTGAGTGGAGAGTACATGACAAAGCTTCGCGCCGCACTTGTTAAGCTTTTGCCAGAGGAGTTGCTGGAGGAACATTTCCTTGCCCTTGAGAGGTTCCGCAATGTTTTTGCCGAGGTGAAGCCAAAGAAGTTCCGCCGCGAGCTTGAGGCGGAGCGTTTTACGATATTCGACGACGACCTTATGCCCTACCTCTCTGCTCATGAGTCGGTGTACCGCAGCGAGAAGCAGATAATGGGTGATTTAACCGCTGAGGTCAAGAATATGTACCGCGAGGCGGGCTATACCCTGGACAAGTCCCGCGGAAATCTGCCGCCGGATGAGGCCAAACTGGAGCTGGAGTTCGCCTTCCATCTGCTTGAGGATGAGGTGGAGGCATGGCGTTCTGGTGATAGGGAAGGGGCGCTGCTCGCCCTGGAGCGCCAGAAGAAGTTCATCCGGGAGCACATGATTATGTGGCTGCCCTACCTCTTCGATGATGTTGCCAATGAGGATTTCAAGAGGGGAGTAGCTCTCAAGTACCACGGCGATGTGCGCGATGTGGAGAGGTACAAGAGCGAGGAGATAGTGGAGCTGGACTTCTTCCGCAATGTTGCCCGGATAGCAAAGCTGTTCCTTGAGCATGAGTACAGGCAGGTGGAGGAGATGCTCAACGCTGCGAGTAGCCTTAACGAAGAGGAGCTTAAAGCAGAGTTTGCCTCTGTGGAGAGGGTAGATACCACCGGTGAGGGCACCTACTTTATCAGGGTGGAATGAGCATGGGCAGTATTTTGATTAAAAGCGCGAATGCCAGGTTTGAGACCCATCCGAGGTTTGAGGGTGTTGATATAGCGAAACTTTTGACAAGCAAGGATAATGCCGGGTTGAGCGTCTCTATACTGAAGATATCTCCGGGCAGCTCCGCCAGTGTGCACCTGCACGAGAAGGAGGTGGACTCCATCTACATCTTGAGGGGCAGAGGTAAGGCGTATGTGAATGGAGAGTGGGTGGAGATAGCTGAAGGCGACTATATC
>NZ_JBPMGE010000100.1:0-10165 GCF_054014795.1 Candidatus Pyrohabitans sp.
CATACCGATAAAATCTGTAAGCCAGGAATAAAAGCGCAAAACCAAAGAGAAAATTGAAGACTGAAACAAGTGTTATCATGGCAATATCCGCCCAAGAGATACCGGCAACTTCTGCGAGTTTGAGCATCGCAGGCGGCTGATACACAACGTTCTGCCAGAAAATGAAAGAGGCGTTTTTAATTGTCCAAATGCCCGCAGCCGCAACGATTACAGCCAGGTAAATTCCCTCCTCAGCAATGGTCCCAGAACGCAATAGCTTTATCCCTAAAACAATCAATACAAAGCCGGTCAACGTTTTGAAAGAGGTGCTGAAGAGATTTGTCTCAGTCATGGAGATTAACGTGGCGAATAGCCATAATGGGTTCAAAATCGTTAACCCCATAAGGATGACGAAGAGCGCCAAGTACTTGACCTCCAGTTTATTTATCCGAAGATGGCGACCTGCCTGGATAAGAACTATACCCATCCCCACTTTTATCGCATCATTCAGAAGAGTAGAGAGGGCCATTAATTTAGGCACCTTCCCACCTGCAATAACCGAATTAACGTATCCTGATGTAGACAGATATATTGCTTCAAAAAGCGACCCCAGAACGAAATAACCCCCCAGAACTCCCAGCGCGACTCCTGCGGGATTGGCAATGGTATCAATGGACTTGGACTTCCAGAGCATAATTCCTGCTCGCATGAAGAGGGATCCGATTAAGAAGAATAACAGGGTGAAAAAGACTATAAACCCTTCAATGCCTCTGGAAATCTGGCTCCCATGAGTGAGCAGACCTACAATGTTGGAGAGGCCGTAGGCCACCTTGGAAAGCCCGTAAAGTCCCAAGGTTATTGCTATCGCCTCTATCGTCCTTACATCCCGGATGTCCTGCATAATCATCAACATCCGCTTCTGTCTTTACTCCTGCGAAACCCTGCTCAGTGCTTTCACAGCCAGCTCCTCAGCCAGAGTTTCATTTCCATCTCTCAAAGCCATCTTTGCCTCTTTGAAATAGCTCTGAAGCTCTTTCATCACCTTCTCCCTCTGCTCCCACTCCTCTTTAAACTCAGTTGTCGCCTTGGGTGGCGGAGGTGCCATCCGCTGAAGCACAAGCCATGGACCTGCCCTTTTTATCAGTCTGAGAATAGCCTGCGGTGCCGTGAGCTCTTCCTCGGCGTAGAGAAAACCTCTCCTCTCGTCCTCCTCTGGCAGGCTCTTCATCCACGCCACAGGTTTTCTGGACTGGGTTGTGGCCTTGCAGGCAAGTACAAAGGCCTCACCGTAGAGGGAACTGTTGAACGCTTCTTTTGCCATTTTGAGAGTCGTCCTTGAAGTCTGTATGCTGGGCTCCCTTTCAATCATCTTCAGTCTCGCCTCCTGAAAGGTGAGGTTGTCCGTATACACATCCCTTGCCTTCGGCGTTATCCTAGTTTCGTATACCCGCAGAAGCTCCTCCCTCATAGCCTCCGTCCTCCCAATAGCTTCTTCTGCTCTGTCTATCGCTGCCTCAGCCTGGGATTCTGGGCTGATGTTTATCGTATAGCTCGCCTCAATATTCGACCTCATCAAATTTCTACTGGAGACAATCCACACCCTAGTGATGTACGGGCTTGTGACCAAGGTTATGTTGCTTGTACCTAGGCTTTCTATCACCCCTTCCAGATTCCTCGCCAGGGGTGGAGCATGGTACGGGTTGTAGTAGATAATCGGCGCCTTCTCCTCTTTTGCCATCACCTTTACCTTCTGAAGCCCCAGCAGGTCAAAACCATGCACAAGGAATACCTTAGTCGTGTGCCTCCACTCTCTGGCCACAAGCTGTGATGTCTTATACCTGTCAGAACCGAAGAATCTCAGCACCTCTACGCCTTCAGGAGAGGTGTGACGCCAAACGGTATCGACAGCTCCCCCAGCGTTTGCT
Organism: Candidatus Pyrohabitans sp.; assembly: GCF_054014795.1. Taxonomy (NCBI): domain Archaea; kingdom Methanobacteriati; phylum Candidatus Hydrothermarchaeota; genus Candidatus Pyrohabitans; species Candidatus Pyrohabitans sp. Next base: position 1,905 of record NZ_JBPMGE010000100.1, read on the forward strand.
CCAAAGAGCACCTCCACGCGCCATGTAACAGCTCCGGTGCCACCCACTATGTACACCCGCCGAGGGTCAAGCAGGACCAGCTCTTCAAGCGTGGTTTCATTGAGCTCTCCATCAGCAAGCACAATCAGCCTAGCACCCACCACCTCTCCGAAGACCTGCGCCACGGCGAGGTCGAAGGGGTTGTCGCTGACCACAACCACAGCACCAGCCTCACCTGCGCTTATCTCCGGAGTGAGCAAGATAAGCATCAGCACGCTTAGAAGACACGAGAGTAGATTAAATCGAGGCGCATCTGTACTGGGCCTACTGATGCTGCTGATATACACCCCACAAATCTTAATCATCTCATTCCTGTTTTGACACGCTACAATATAAACCTCCCGGGGCGCTGATTACATGAAAAGCTCCTGAAGTGGGTGTTGTTATGGCCGTCGGAGTTATGTTTTGAAGAGCACTCCTGTCAAATCATCATCCCTATGCTTATTTCTTAGACTACTCTCTCCACCGCTGTAGATATTATTTTAAACTTTACATTGTTAACCTCCTATCAAGCGAGTACCGATTTTCTGGAGAAGATGCCATGACAGGACGGGATTACGTTCTATGTTATTGAGGAAGTAAGGCGTAAGATGAACTTACCCGAGAGGGTACGCGTTTTTGACACAACGCTTCGAGACGGTGAACAGACGCCGGGGGTTTCTTTAACCGTTGAGGAGAAGATAACAATCGCCCGTCAGCTTGATAAGCTGGGCGTCGACATTATCGAAGCTGGTTTTCCAATCTCCTCCCGGGGCGAGAAGGAGGCGGTCTCGAGGATAGCAAAGGAGGGGCTCAGAGCAGAGGTTTGCGGCCTCTCGAGAGTGCTCCTCGAAGATATAGATGCCGCTCTCGACTGCGACGTGGACATGGTGCACACCTTCGTCTCCACCAGCGACATACAGCGCGAGGCGACCATAAAGAAGAGCCGCGAGGAGGTTCTGGAGCTCGTGACCAGCGCTGTGGAGCACATTAAAGCTCACGGGGTTAACTGCCTCTTCTCGGCGATGGATGCTACGCGCACAGAGCTGGACTACCTTGTCAAGGTGTTTAAAACCGCCGAGGAGGCTGGCGCCGATATAATAAACATCCCAGATACCGTGGGGGTGATGATTCCACCGGCGATGCGGCGCATTACCCGCGAGATTTATGAGAATGTCGAAATCCCCATAGATGTGCACTGTCACAACGATTTTGGTCTAGCCGTGCCGAATTCCCTCGCCGCTGTCGAGGCAGGTGCGCGGGAGGTGCAGGCCACCATCAACGGCATCGGCGAGCGCGCGGGCAATGCAAGCTTGGAGCAGGTTGTTATGGCGCTGACCTCCATCTACCGCGTCAAGACCAACATCCGCACAGAGTATCTCTACGAAACCTCGAAGCTGGTGGAGCGCCTCACTGGCATAAGGATGCCCCCCAACTACCCCATCGTGGGCGAGAATGCCTTCTCTCACGAGTCGGGTATACACACCCACGGCGTGCTCGTCAAGGCGGAGACCTTTGAGCCGGGGGTTATGACCCCGGAGATGGTGGGCCATCGCAGGAGAATAGTGAGCGGGAAGCACGCCGGCGCGCACGGAATAAGCGCCATGCTCCAGGAGATGGGCATCTACGCAACGCGGGAGCAGGTGCGCGAAATTACGCGCCGCGTTAAGGAGCTGGGCGACAAGGGGAAGCGCGTCACCGATGTCGACCTGCTCGCGATAGCCGAGGCGGTGGTGGGCGAGGTTGCAAAGCAGGAGAAGGTAGTGGACCTCAAGGAGTTTGCGGTAATGACCGGCAACCGCGTCATACCCACGGCGAGCGTTAAGCTGCGCTTCAGAGACAGGGAGCTCAAGGGTGCTGACATAGGCGTTGGCCCGGTGGATGCAGCGCTCAACGCTGTGCGAAAGGTGCTCTCTGGTGTGGAGGACATCCGCCTAACAGAGTACCACCTCGAAGCCATAACCGGCGGAAGCGACGCCCTCGCCGAGGTTCTGGTGAAACTCGAAGATAGCAGGGGCAACATCGCCAGCGGAAAGGCTGCACGTGAGGACATAGTCAACGCCAGTGTCGAGGCCATGATCTCGGCGATAAACCGCATATTTATCATGCGAGAGAAGGCCGGGAAGTAGCGCCTCTGCTTTTTTCAACAGTGGACAGCTGTAAGGGTCATCAGCAGCCCACGCCGAAGTAGCGCAGCCCTGCGCGCTCCACCTCTTCCCTAGCGAGAATGCGTCTGCCATCTATTACCACGGCGTCCTCCTTAAGCAGGGGCTTTATTTTCTTTAAGCTAAGCTTCCTGTACTCGTCGTGGTCTGTGAGGATAACCAGAACATCCGCGCCAGCTACGACCTCCTTCAGGTCGTTGGAGAATCTGCCGCCAAAGTCGTGCCTCGCGTGGGGGTCGTGGGAAATTACGTCAACGCCCCGCTCCATGAGGCTTTTTATAACAGGCTCCGCAGGGCTGAGGCGAACGTCGTCGGTATTGCCCTTGTAGGCTATTCCGAGCACCGCCACCTTTGCGATACGAATGCTCTTGCCCCTGAGCACTTCCTCTATCTTGCTGAGCACGTAGCGTGGCATGCTGTCGTTGCGCTCCCTCGCAGCCTCTATGACCTTGAGCCTCAGCCCACGCTTCTTCGCCTCGTTTATAAGGAAGTGGGGGTCCTTTGGCAGGCAGTGCCCGCCCACCCCAGCGCCCGGCATGTGAAGATTTACGCGGGGATGCTTATTCGCAAGGTTTATCGCCTTTATAACGTCTACGCCCATAGCTCCGCAGAGCAGTGCAAGCTCATTGGCAAGGGCGATGTTCACATCGCGGAAGGTGTTCTCTATGAGCTTAACCACCTCTACCACTTCAACGCTCTCCTCGTAAACCTCCCCGCTGGTTACCCTGCGGTAGAGAGCAGCCGCGGCGCGGGTGCTCTCCTCGTTGATTCCACCCACGATGCGTGCATTGCTCTGGATCTCGGCCAGGGTGCGCGTTGGTATTGCCCTCTCAGGGGAGTATGCCAGCAGAAAGTCCTCACCTGCCCTTAAGCCAGATTCTTCGAGTATAGGCGCTATTACATCGCGCGTCGTGCCGGGAGGAATTGTGCTTTCTATAATTATGAGATGTCCTCTCTTAAGCGCCCTTGAAACGTCGCGCAGAGCGCTTTTAAGAGCGCTTAAGTCAGGGCGCTTCTCCTCGTCTATCGGCGTCTGTACCACGACGATTACAACATCGCTCCCCTTCGCAGCTTCTTCTGCAGAAGGCACGGCTCTAAGCCTGCCTTCGGCCACCACCCGCTCAACAAGCTCCTCCAGTCCGGGCTCGCTTATCGGTGATGTTCCGCTGTTCACAGCCTCGACTACACTGGGGTTTATATCTGCACCCAGTACGCTGAAGCCCTTCCCGGCGAGTACCGCTGCTGTGGGTAGCCCAACATAACCCAGGCCCACAACAGCAATCTCTGCACTCTTTTCCTCTATTCGCCGGATAAGGTCCATAATCCACTCCCTCTTTATTGCTTGCCTGTAACTAAGGAAGATGCCCTATATTAACCTTTCCGGTGCAACCATTTCTAACAGAGGGGCACATATAGAGCAAAAACAAATTTATCGCATATTACCCTTCATAATGTTTTCTAACATTTCCATGTGCCATAAATTATGCTGCTTTCTGCAACCGCTGACGTAGTGTGTCGTATAGCACAATTTATTCCCTGTAGAACTCCTTTTTTATTGTGAGCTCATGGGTTCTGCCCTTGGGCACCTTCTCGATTATGCCTCTGTCCACAAGTTCCTTAATAATCCTGCTTATCTTTGGGCGGGAGAAGCCAGTCAGGGCAGGAAGCGCATCCTGGGTAAGCTTTCCACCTTCGCCTGTTATCGCCCTTATCACCTTCTCTTCATCCTCGCTGAGTATCTCATAGGGCAGCCTCTGCTTTATTTTCCTTACACGAAGATAGGCGAGCACAGATAGCACGCCCAGGATAAGGCCCGCCGCAAAGGCGAGGGGAAGCTTAAGCTCTCTGGGCCTGGGTGCACTAAAGCCTTTTTCCACAGGGATTATCTCATAACCAGCCAGTTCTTTTCTTACGCTCGCCTCCAGGTCATGAGGAAAGAGGAGCACCTTCTTAACATGCAGAGAGGTAAGGGCGTCCTTTACCGCAGGGGGCACGCCGTCGCGCCTTACAAACAGGATAGGGTAGCCCGTGGATGCGCTTAGGCGCATGGCAAGAAGCAGGTTCTGCGAGCTCTCGCCGTGGAGCAGAATTGCACCCTCTGAGTTCGAGTAGAACTCCTTTGCAAAGGTGGCGGCAGTGCCGTAGCGGTCTGCCTCGGCTATCCTGCGGGTAACATAGCCCAGCGCATCTATCTCCCGCTGCACATCCAGCGAGACTGCCTTCTCCCCGCCGATAATCACCAGATTTCTGTACCCGAGATTGACATAACCCCTGAGCTGCTCCCTCGCCTCCTCGCTCAACTCCTGGGAGGGTGTGGTTACTATGGGTACGCCCGAGAGGTGGGAGTAGGCCTGGGCAACAGCAAACTCCTGGGGCAGGTCGCTCCTCACGAGTATCACATCCACCTCGCCTGTAAGGCCATAGACGCTGCCTGCGAGGATTAGGTAGAGGAGAAGCACATAGGGACGCATACTAATAGCTATCACCGGAGCGATATAAGAGTTTCTGAGCGTCTGCGCAGCTGGTGCTTCATTTAAACTTCCAGAGGTGGGACCTCTTAACCCTCTCTCTCGCGAACTCCACGCCCTCTGCGCAAAGCAGCCTACGCTTAACCTCACTCCCGTAGGCATAATTTCCAATGTGGAGGTCGCTCCTCACCACGCGGTGGCATGGAACTACTATCGGAAAGGGGTTCTTTGCCATCACACTGCCAGCGGCGCGGGCTGCGCCGGGATAACCCGCAGCCTCCGCGAGGCTGGCATAGGTAGCAACCCTGCCGGGAGGTATCTCCATCGCCTTTTCCATTACTGCCCTTTCAAAGGAGGTAAAGCCAGAGAAGTCGGGCTTAATGCTTAGAGGCAGAGGAGGCAGCTCTTCCGTGGCTTCCCCCAGGATGAGGAGCCGCCTGACCCTGCCCCCTTCATAAAACACCTTCACCTTGAAGCCGGCATAGGAGTAGAGCATGCATCTCCCTCGCCTTTATATATTTTATTGCTTTCGTTTGCATTCTGAATGAGGGCATCTGTCAGGAATATCAGGGCAATACTGGAGGAATATTATGCCAAAGGTAACTGTGGATATACCCCAGGAGCTTTACGATGATATGATGGCGCATGTGGGCAGGGAGAAGAAATTCGTTAACGCAAGCGACGCCATACGCACTGCGATAAGGAAGATGCTTGACCAGCTCGACGAGATTGACCGCCGGCGGGGCAGGCTGAAGGAGGTCAAAGAATGAAAGCAGTAGCGTTGCTCAGCTCCGGCATGGACTCGGTGGTAGCTGCGACGCTGGCGGCAAGGGAAGGAGAGGTTGCACTCGCACTAACCTTCGACTACGGACAGCGTGCAGCGAAGCGGGAGAAGGAGTATTCTGCGAGGGTGTGCGAAGCCCTGGGAATTACGCACAGGGTGCTTGCCCTCCCGTGGCTGAAGGATATAACCTCAACCGCACTAGTTGCCGAAGAGGAAGCGCTGCCTGAGCTCTCCCCAGAGGAGCTGGACTCCAGCAGAGCCGAGGAGAGTGCCCGCAGGGTGTGGGTGCCCAACCGCAATGGCGTCTTTATAAACATCGCCGCCAGCTTCGCTGAAGCCCTGGGCTGCGATTCCATCGTCGTCGGTTTCGATGCAGAGGAGGCGGCTACATTTCCGGACAACTCCCGCGAATATGTGGACGCCGCCAACAGAGCACTGAGCTACTCAACGCTGTCAGGGGTTGAAATCTACGCCCCGCTTATAGAGATGAACAAGGGGGAGATTGCGGAGCTGGGTTTGAAGATAGGTGCACCTCTCGAGTGGAGCTGGAGCTGCTACCGCGGCGAGGCTGAGCCATGCCTGCGCTGCGAGTCCTGCATGCGCCGCGCCAGAGCATTTAAGAGCATCGCCAGGAAAGACCCCCTTATGGAGAGGCTGGGGCTATGAGGGTGATTTTTCCAGAGAAGAGGATAAACTACACTGGTGAGGAGCTTGCCTCCCTGTGGGCATATCACCTCTTTCAGGTGCAGGAGGACAGCATTGTCGCCTTCCGCGGTGCCTGCGAGGTTGAGACAGAGCACATGATAGACCTGGAGGATAAGGTAAAGGGGGAGAGAATCCACTCGCCCGATATGCTCCACTTCATAGTAGAGCACTTTGATTCCACGAGTCTAAGGCTCATTTACGCAAGGCAGCGCCTGCTTGCGGCGATTGCTCAGGCTGAGCTGGCCAGGCTTGGTTTTGAGGTTTCACGGCAGGGAGACGACCTTTTCTACGCCGGGGAAAAGCTGAGTGTTTCCATAGCGAGTGTCTCACCTGTCAGTGCAAAGATTCACTTTGGCATCAACGTGAAGAGCGACGCTTACATGAGCCTTGAGAAGATGGGAGTGAAGAACCCCATGAAGCTGTTGCGCAGGATCGCCAGGGCCTACGCCGAGGAGATTATCGACATAGAGCGGGATATGCGCAAGGCAAAACCCCTGGGGGTGTACCATGGTTAGCGCACCTCTGCTGGAGGTCTTCTGCTCAGTGCAGGGTGAGGGCCCACTTCTGGGCATACGCCAGGTTTTTTTACGCTTCGCTGGTTGCAACCTCGCCTGTGACTACTGCGACACCTCAGTGCAGGAAACCCCCCACTGCAGAGTGGAGCGCATCCCGGGTTCAGGGGAGTTTATGCGTTTCGCTAACCCCGTGCCCGTGGAGAAGGTTTCAGAACTTGCCCGGGGCTATGGCATTGTGCACTCTATCTCGCTGACCGGAGGAGAGCCTCTTCTGTACGCAGATTTTATAAAGGCGCTGGACGTTGACATACCCCTTTACTTGGAGTCCAACATGACGCTGCCCGAGAAAGCGGAGGAGGTTAAGGATGTACTTTCCTTTGTGGCGGGTGATTTTAAAGTTAGAGAGGTGCTTCACGGAATGAAGAAGAGCTATGAGGAGCTCAGGGAGGCAACCATCGCGTGCTTCAGGGTTCTGCGGGATTCCAGCGAGAGGTACACCTTCTGCAAGATTGTGCTACCCTCTCGCTTTGACGCCGAGGAGGTTGTCTCCAACGTCGAAGCTATAAAGGATTACATTGCCCTTGTGGTGCTTCAGCCCGTGTGGCAGCACAGCAGTGCAACGGCTCCGCAGGAGATGCTCTCTCTCCAGGAGAGGCTTCTTGAGGTCATTGATACGCGGATAATACCCCAGACCCACAAGATTATTGGCATGCGTTGAGGTGAGTTTATGAAGTTGGGAGTTGTTGAGTATTTCGATGCCGCACATTATCTGCCAGAGCACAGGAGCTGCGGAGTGATGCACGGGCATACCTACAAGGTTGAGGTAATTCTGGAGGGCGAACCCAGAGGTGGGATAATAGTGGACTTCGCGGATGTTAAGGCAACCCTTCGCGAGGTGCTCGCTGAGTACGACCACCGCATGCTCAATGAGCTCCTCCCCTACCCGAGTGCAGAGAACATATGCATGAGCATCTACGAGAAGCTCAAGGCCAGGCTGAACTTTCCCCTGAGGGTGCGCCTGTGGGAGGGCGAGGGTAAGTGGGTTGAGACCGGGGACTGAGCGCAGGAGGTGAGCACAACGCAGGCCGTAATCCTCTCTGGGGGTGAGGGGAAGAGGCTCAGACCCTTCACCAGCGCTGTGCCAAAGGCGATGCTGCCCATTGGGGGCAGGGCTGCGATTCTGCACCAGTTTGATGTGCTTGAGGAAGCCGGGATTGAGGAGGTGATTGTGGTTACCGGCCACCTGGGGGAGAAGATAGAGCATTTTCTTCATTCTCACGGAAAGAGGGCGAGGTTTGTTGCACAGCCTTCCCCTTTGGGCTCCGCCCATGCCCTGAGCATGGCGCTGCCCTATCTCAAGGGTGAATTTCTCGCCCTGGCATGTGATTATATCTTCCCTCCCTCTCACCTCAGAGCACTGCTGCGTTTGCACGGCTCAAGCGGGGCAGCAGTCACACTGAGTCTGAAGCGCCTCCAGAGAGAGCGCATAAAAGAGGCCAGCAGCGTAAGGCTTGCTGGAGACAGGGTGGTTGAGATAGTGGAGAAGCCGGGCGAGGAGGAGATACTCAGCGACATTGCGGGCGCACCCCTCTATGTGTTCAGCCCC
>NZ_JBPMGE010000101.1:0-21209 GCF_054014795.1 Candidatus Pyrohabitans sp.
CACAGGCGGGGAAATAAGGGTAAGAAGCGCAGGTAGCTACTCCTGGCTTACAATCTCAACAATTGCGCTTACCGGTATGGTAAGCACCTCATCTTTTTTCTCAACCCTGAAAACCGCCACCCTCGGCGATGCTCAGCGAAAATCAATTCTCTTTGTAATGTAGTCCTCTTCCCCTTACCCCAACCTCACCTTTACCCTGAAGGCCACACCGCGGTAGCCAGCGATGTAGGTGATGTCGCCGAAGTCAAAGTCTTCGCCTGGGATTCTGCCATTCTCACAGAGGAGCATTATCGTAGCGATGTGCTTCCCCTGTTTAAGGCAGATATCGAGGATGCCCATCTCTATAGCCCTCTGGATTAACCTCGTTAATAGGGTTGTTTCATCAATGCCAGCATCTCACCTGCCCACGGAAAAGTTTATATTATATGATAAATCATGATAATTTACCTCTGCGAGCAGGTGATATCATGTTGCTCAAGGATTTTCTAAGGCCGAGTCTGGAAGCTCTCATAGAGGAGAGCAATGTAGTTAAGGAGGAGAAGAGGCTAAACAGCTTAGCCTACGTGGGCATGCCCTGCCAGATTCAGGCGGTGAGGAAGGCCCAGTTTTTTGAGGTTAAGTCCAGGCAGGAGTGGCCCCGCAGAATCAAGGTTACCCTCGGGTTATTCTGCGCTGAGAGCTTTTCCTACCCAGAGCTTGTAAAGCTGGTGGAGAGCAAGGGCAAGAGCATGGACCAGATAAAGAAGTGGGACATAAAGGGCAAGCTTCTGGGGTATTACAATGGCGGCGTGCTCAAGATCCCGCTAAAGGAAGCGAAGAAGGCTGCCCGCGAAAACTGTCACTACTGCCTAGACTACACCGCAGAGCTTGCGGATATAAGCGTTGGCGCCGTGGGCTCGCCCAAGGGCTGGAACACTGTAATTGTGCGCACCACCCGCGGCCTTGCGGTTGTGGAGGATGCAATAAGCGAGGGCTATCTTGAAAGCAGGGAGGTAAATGAGAGCAGTAAAGGGGGCCTCGGCCTGCTGAGGAAGCTCTCAAAGCGCAAGTTTAAGGGCGCCTGGAAGAACAAGTCAAAGAAGGAAAAGAAGGGAATCAAGGTTCTTCACCTGGATACGACGCATGAACGCGACCTTGAGAAGCTGCTCTCGCTTGCCACAGTCAAGGACCGCATCGATGAGCTTCTGCGCGATGTGGTGGAGCCCGGGCTGTGCGTCACCTGCGGTGCATGCGAGGCGAGCTGTGCCGAGAAGATTATAACGATAGACGAGGACGGAATGCCCCAGAAGGTTAGGGACTGCGAATCCACAGACTGCGGGCGATGCTATGCTCTGTGCCCGCGCACTCACCTGCCAATAGACTTAATCGAGGAGCACCTCTTCGGGAGCAGGCGCTATCAGTTTGAGAAGCGCATTCTGGGGCAGTACATCGCCATCTTCACCTGCCGTGCTGCCAGAGAAGAGGTGAGAAAGCGCGGGCAGGACGGCGGAGTGACAACCGCCTTGCTCAAGTACATGCTCGACCATGGCATAGTGGACGCCGCGGTTAGCGTTACCAAGGGCGACAAACCCTGGTATCCTGTGAATTACGTCTCCACAAGCAAGGACGACCTGCTGAAAAGCGCAGGTACAATATACAGCACCGCCCCCACCATAGTGGCCGCAAAGCACGCACTTACGCAGCACGAGGAGTTTTCCAGGTACTTCAGCTTCCTGGCCTCGCATGGCTTCTTACCGGAGCTGGCAATTGCCGAAGAGGAGGCAAGCAAGGCCAAGAAGAGGGAGGCAGAGGTACAGGTTGACGAGGCTGAGCTCAGGCGCAGGCGCGCCAAGATAGAGGCTGCAATGAAGCGCATCTCCAAGCCCGCTGTTAAGTCCATGATAGAGCAGGGTAAGTTTGAGAAGGCGATAGAGCTTCTGGTGGGAGATGAGTAGTATGCCCAGCATTGCAGTGCTCAAAACCGGCGCCATTGCAACTTCGCTGGTGCTGGAGCTTCTCCTGGATGAGCGTGCAGACCGCGAGGATATCGACGTTGAGGTCTTTGCCACAGGCGCCAAGATGCAGGTTGGCGATGCCGAGAAGCTGCTCGCCCGCGTTGACCTTGACGCCTACGATTTGATACTCTACACCACTCCCAATCCCAGCGCTCCGGGACCAAAGAAGGTGATAGGAGCCCTGAAGGGGAAGCGTGCCATAGTTGTGGGCGACGCCCCGGGGGTTAAGATGAAGGAGAAGCTGGAGGAGTACGGCCTTGGCTACATCTTTATACTCGCAGACTCCATGATAGGCGCACGGCGTGAATTTTTAGACCCCACGGAGATGGCGCTCTTCAACGCCGACATGCTGAAGGTGCTCGCTGCAACGGGTGCGCTCCGCCTTGTACAGGAGGAGGTGGACGCTGCGATAGCCGCGATTAAGAAGGGTGAGGATTACCTTCCCCGCATTGTGGTGAATGGCGCAAAGGCCGTGGCAAGGGGCAGATTTTCCAATACCTACGCCAGAGCCAGAGCGCGGGCTGCCTACGAGGCTGCTACGCACGTGGGCGAGCTGAACGTCAAGGGCTGTTTCATGCTCAAGGAGCCCGAGAAGTACATTCCTCTCGTCGCCAGTGCCCACGAGCTGCTTCGCGGTGCTGCTAAGCTGTGCGATGAGGTAAGGGAGCTGGAGAAGGCGAACGATAGCCTTGCGAGAACCCCCCACGCAAAGAGCGGAGAGGTGCTGAGCAAGACAAAGCTGCTGGAAAAGCCTGAATGATAGGCTATCGTAGGCGGACATCAAACCCATTTAAAGTATGGGGAGGTGGCTACCACAACTTTTTAAAAAGTTAATTGAGAATTATAAAAAGGGGTAAGGTAATGAGCACAGTAGTCGAGATAAGTAAAAAACTTGGAATTCCAGAAAAAGAACTGGTTTTAAAAGGCATAATTTCATTTATCGAGAAGGAAATAAGACTGTCTGAGAGAGAAATAGCGGATATCAGGGAGAAGTACGACGTTGCAACAAAGGAGGAGCTTTATAAGATAATTAAATCCAGGGATATAGAGAGCCATCCTGCCTGGGAGGATTACATAACTTGGAAGAACAAAGAAAAATATATCGAGGAGCTTAAAAACTTCCTTAGGTCTCTCAGGTGATTCATTGCTAGTTCTTGAAATCTATCTAAAACTTAAACGTAGAGCTGAAAGAGATTATTCCGATATTGTGAAATCTACAAAATTATTGGGAGGAAAGACCAGCCTTCCGAACAAGCTTCGAATATATTTCATAGATGGGAGTTTTCTGGATGTATGGCTCAGCCATGAAGACGATTATTCATACCACTGGGAGAGTACGCTGCAGACTGGGCTAATCCACCGCTGGGACAATGCTCCCGACCACCCTGATATTGCTACATTTCCAAAACATTTTCACGAAGGCACCAAAGAGAACGTTAAGGAGAGTTATCTCAGTGAAGACCCAGAAGAAGCTCTTCTTGAAATATTGAACTTCATAAGGATGAGATTGAAAAAGTGATAGACTGCTATCTTAATCCAGCGTCGTTGTGAACATGTACTGTGTGGTCGTGGGAAGCTCTTTGCGGAGCATGCGAATCTCAGGCTTATAGATGAAGAGCTCTTCCCCCTCGCAGCGTTTTTCCAGAACCTTTGCCACGGCCATGCACTCCACGGCACCGCAGATGCGCGCAGTGCCCTTCCCGAACCTGCTGCTGCTCAGCTCTATGTAAACAGGGAGGCGCAGCGAACCATGCAGGTGCTCCGGGATAAGCCGGGCAAGCTTCTCAAGCTCAGAGCGTTTGAAGCGGTGGAGTTCGCCATCTCTGAGCCTTATCGCTGGCTTCTCTTCGCGGAGAAGGTCGCTAAGACTGCGCCTCTCCACAGCCAGGTGGCGGTTGAGGGCTCTTATCTGCTTTGCAAGGATGCGGAAGGTTCTATCCTCCATGTTTGGAAACGCAGAAGTAACAAAGGGCAGGTTTAGTATAAATTTTTCAAAGCACCTCACTGCTCAGCCACTGTAGTGTCTTCGCTGACGCTGCTACCAGCTTCAGTGCACATCCTCTTTAGAAGAAGGCTTTAGGCCTTCTTCTCTTTTTTAGAGGCATCTTACAGCCTTAAAAGTCTCATAGAGTTCAGAATAACAGCCATGGAACTTACCAGGTGAAGGAAGGCCCCTTGAATCATGGTGATAACCCCCAGAGCAGCAAGTCCTATCATGGCGATGTTGTAAAGGATTGCAAATCCGAGATTTTGCTTGATGACAGAGAGAGTCCTGCGTCCTAGGGAAAGGACCTGGGGTACTTTCTTTAGTTCGTCGTTCAGGATTACTATATCGGCACTCTCGGCAGCAAGTTCTGAACCCCTATGTCCCATGGCAATGCCCACATGGGAGGCTGCAAGAGCTGCGGCGTCATTGATGCCGTCCCCCACCATGGCCACGCGGTGGCCCTGCTTCTTTAGTTCTTCGACCTTTTTCACCTTTTCTTCGGGGAGAAGGTCTGACCAGACCCTTTCAACACCCACTTTTTTGGCCACGGCTTCGGCTATCCGCCGGTTATCACCTGTTAAAAGGCAGGTGCAGTCCATTTTTTGAGATTTCAGAATATGAATAGCTTCAGAGGAATCAGCTTTGATGGCATCAGCCACACACAGTATCCCACAAACCTCATTGTTAATGGCCACTAAAAGTCCGGTTTCCCCCAGATATTCTCTTGCCTTTAAGTATTTTCTCATCTTGGGTAATATGGGGATACTCATCCTTTCCATTAGAGAGCGGTTACCCACAGCAATACTGACTCCGTTACTCATGGCTGCAACGCCCATACCCATGTAAACCTTGAATTCCTCTGGGTCAGGAATATCTAAACCTTCCTCTCTGGCTTTATTGTATATCGCGAGACCAAAGGGATGTTCTGACCTTTTCTCAGCGATGGCAGCCATCTTGAGGAGATAATCCCCGGGGAAACCATTAAAACTCTTGAACTCGGTCACCCTAGGGGTACCCGAAGTAATTGTTCCTGTCTTGTCAAAAACCACCGCTGTGATGCGTCCTGCAGCCTCGAGGATATTCCCACCTTTAATGACAATACCCTTCTTAGCAGCAGCACCAATGGCAGCTATAATGGCTGTAGGAGTCCCCAGAATGAAGGCACAGGGGCAGGAGACAATCAGGATGGTAATGGCCCTTTTGATATCACCTGTGTAAAAGTAAGTGGCCAGAGCAACAAGAGACACTACGGGCACGTAGTAGGTGGTATAATGGTCAACAGTGCGCTGAATTCTGGCCTTCTTCTGCTGGGCATCGAGAATAAGCCTTTCAATTCTGGAGACAGTGGTATCCTTTCCAACTTTAGTGGCCTTAATCTCAAGGGCGCCAAGAAGGTTCATGGTGCCTGCAAAGACTTCATCGCCTACCTTTTTATGAACTGGTGTGGATTCACCGGTCACCGATGCCTGGTCCAGACTGCTTTCACCCGCCACCACTACGCCGTCAACAGGAATGCGTTCACCGGATTTGACTATAAAGACATCGCCTACTTTAAGACTCTCGGACTTTACAATAATTTCCTGGCCGTGCTTTTTAAGACGCACCCTATCAGGAATATTTTCCCGGAGCCCCCTAAGGGCACTGCTGGCACGGTTTACAGTAAGAGTTTCGAGAAATTCGCCCAAGATAAGGATGAATACCACGGTTGCTGCTTCTATATAGTCGCCTATGATGATGGCTGCCGCCGCTGCAATGGTCACGAGCATATCTGCGGAAAGCTCTTTATTTTGAAGTGCTTTTAGGGCATTGGATGCGATAGGTATACCACCAATGAGGGCTGCAGCGAGGCTTGCATACAATACAAAATCCGGATAAAGGCCAGCAAACTTCAAAATCCAGGCAGTTACAAGCAGGACCCCTGTAACACCTGTGACGGCATTAAACCAGTACTTTTCTATGAGTGATTCCTTTTTCTCCTCATCAGAGGAAAGCTCTTCTTCGATATTCGGGCACACTCTGCATTCTGGCCCTTTGCATGATTCCTGGTGCTCCATGGTATCGCCCTTAAAAAAGATGGCGGTTCAATTTTTGGAGGATTGCAAGAAGCTGTGTTATTTCATCTTCCCTCAGGTGGGATATCAGTTCTTCAGTCAGTTGCATGTGATAACGGTGATGTTCTTCAAAGGCCTCCTGCCCAGCTTTGGTTAGTCCGATGAGATAGACTCTTCTGTCCTTTTCAGTGGTTTCCCGCCTGGCATAGCCTTTCCTTTCGAGACGGTCAACAGTTACTGTTGTGGTGCCTGTAGTTACACCGAGTTTCTCTGCTAGAGCCTTCATATTCATGGTGCCATGGGTTCCCAGTACTTCGAGGGCATGGGCCTCGGAAAGGGTCAGATTTCCTGCTTTAACTATTGATGTTTCCCAGGAGGAGAACCGGTTAAAAAATTCCAACATTTCATAGGTAATCTGTTCAATGATATCCATGTCATCACCTAATTTGAGTTTCGATTAGTATGATATTCATATAGTTTGATATTCAAAATTAATTGTTAGGTGGATATAAAGGTTTACCTAAATCTCGGCTAAAATCCTGGAAGGTCAAAGGAGGTCCTACATGGGTGCATTTCCATGGAGGTCATGGTTTTTATACAGACACATATCTGGCAGGTGATTCCTCAAATCTCTGCTGGCAGCTTTTGGCGCAGAAATAATACATCTGCCCTTTGAAGAAACTCCTATATGCCGTCTTCACTCTTTGAAACATACATTTTGCAGACAGGGTCTATGACAATCTATTTCCTGCTGTTCCACTGTTCCACTTCAGGCGGAACTCCACAGCCTCCGCCGTGGCATCCGTCTGAGCAGCTGCAGGCCGAACTGCTAATTTTGAGGAATGCCTTTTCAAGGATTTTTCCAATCTTCTTTTTCAGGCTCATTTTTTTATCTCCCTAATAAAAAAGGAAGGAACCTTTATTGCTGAGATGCCACTGTCAGCCTATTCTTAAATTTATTCATGAGGGAAATAGCCGGAAGAGCCAGAAGGCCCAGTGCTATCTCTATCCTTAGTTCCTCTGTGATACTCCATCCTTCCTCCTCAAAGAGGAAGTTGTTCAATCCTGAAGCCCCAAGAACCAGCCCATAAAGAGCTCCAAAGATCACGGCGAGCATGGCACCAACGAAGAGGAAAGAAAGGCCCTCAGGCTGGCCTTCTTTTATACTATTAACTCCTCTGAAGAAAACGGCTGCTATCACCAGCAGGGCCATACCGCCGAAGATATCTCCAGGCACCCAGGAGACTTCCAACCAGCCCAGGCCATTTAGGATCTCAAGGGTACCGAATGTGGCAAAAAGTCCGCCCAAAGATGCGGCGTAAAGGGCAAACTTGGGAGCATTTTGTTTGTTAAATTCCATTTCAAATCACCTCACGAAAATCCTAGAGCCCCGCCTATTGTTATGATGGCGAAGGCCGTCAGATAGGCCAGAACCAATCCGTATGCCACAACTACACCAGTCCATTTCCATGACCCGGTCTCCACTCTGATGGTACCCAGGGTTGCCAGGCAGGGCATGTATATCAGTACAAAGGCCATAAAGGCGAATCCCGTGAGAGGAGTCATAGCGCCAGCCACGGCAGCTGCAACTGCCTCTTCTTCGATTCCCACTCCATAGAGAATACCCATAGCTTCAACCACCACCTCTTTGGCCAGGAATCCAAAGAAGAGGGCTACTGAGTCTTTCCAGTCAAACCCTAAAGGTGCAAAGACATATTCCAGACCGTGCCCAAGGGCTGCAGCATAGGAGTTTTCAATGAGCTCTCCGCCCTCTGTGGCCTCCCAGGGGTGGGTGGACATAAACCACAGGATAATGGCACCAAAGAGAAGCACTGTCCCTGCTTTTTTAAGGAAAATAGCGCCTTTGTTCCACATATCCATCACAGCACTTCTCAAGGTGGGCATCTGATAGACAGGAAGTTCCATCAGGAAGGGAGAAGGCACACCCCTGAACAGAAATCTCCTGAAGAGCAGGGCCATTCCAATGGCCAGAACAATGCCCAAGACATACATCAGAAACATCGCCGTACCGGCGAAGCCCGGGAAGAGCGCTCCGCCTATAAGCACATAGACTGGAAGCCTGGCACTGCAGGACATAAGGGGTGTGACCATGATGGTTATTAGCCGATCTTTAAAATTGTCCATGGTGCGGGTGGCCATGATAGCTGGAACATTGCAACCGAAACCCATAAGCATGGGGATAAAGGACCTGCCATGAAGACCAAGCCTGACCATAACCCTGTCCATTACAAAAGCGGCCCTCGAAAGGTACCCGCTGGCCTCCAGCAAGGAGAGGGCAAAGAATATAAACATAATATTGGGTACAAACACCATAATGTAACCAAGGCCACCGAAGATTCCGTCGCCAACAAAGGACGCCAGTCTTTCGTTTGCGATGTATCCCGCTATCAATCCGCCAAGGCCTATGAAAAACTCTTCCAATATCCCCATAAAAGGTTCAGACACGACATAGGCAAACTGGAAGGTGGCCCACATTAGGACTAGAAATATCGGAATACCCAGGTATTTGTCCAGCATCACCTTGTCTAGCATGTCAGAGATGGTCAGTTTCTTCTGCTCCAGTTTCATAGACCTGTTTAGGATATCCCCTATGACCTCGTACCGCTTATTGGCAAAGAAGACTTCAGGGGGCTCACCAAAGACTTTCCTTCCAACAGGGTTCATTGTAATGCCTCCAGAATCTCTCTACTCTTTGGACTGGCCTTCACCACCCTTAAAACATCGTCGTCACCCTCTAGGAGTTTAATGGCTAGCCATCGGGGTGAGTATCTCTTTGAGAGCCCCCTGTCTTCCTTGATCTTTGTTGCAATCTCTTTCAGAAGGGACTCCACATCCTTACCATAGGTTGGATATTTGCTCTTTCTGCCATCCTTTGCCGCATTTAAGAGAACTTTTTTCAGATCTTCCATCCCTACTTTCTTTGTGGCTATGGTGGGGACTACAGGAACGCCCAGGGCATCGGAGAGCCTTTTAGCGTCTATTTCAAGACCTTTTTCCCTCGCCACATCCATCTTGTTGAGGGCGATGACGAGATTGACTTCCAGTTCCAGGAGGAGCATAGTGAGATAGAGGTTCCTCTCGATGTTGCTGGCATCCACAATGTCCAGCACCACATCTGGCTTCTCCTCGATGATGTAGTTACGG
Organism: Candidatus Pyrohabitans sp.; assembly: GCF_054014795.1. Lineage (NCBI taxonomy): Archaea > Methanobacteriati > Candidatus Hydrothermarchaeota > Candidatus Pyrohabitans > Candidatus Pyrohabitans sp. The sequence goes on from NZ_JBPMGE010000101.1 coordinate 9,198, forward strand.
GCAATAAGCTCGTCAATGGCATTTGCAGTGAGACTGTAGGTGCCCGGAAGGTCTACAATGTTCATAACAGAGCCGTTGTATTTACACTTACCTTCCTTTTTTTCTACTGTTACACCCGGCCAGTTACCAACATGCTGCCAGGAACCTGTCAAATTATTGAAAATGACTGTCTTCCCCACATTGGGATTTCCAATAAGTGCTATCGTCACCATTTTATCACCTCGCGTCATCCACCATGATATTCATGGCCAACCCCCTACCCAGGGCAATCCGGGAACCCTTGATGTCAACAAGTACTGGACCCGAAAAATTAGATGAGAGTATCCGTACTCTGGTACCTCTGGTGAACCCCATCCCGAGCAGACGCCTGGCCCTGTTGGCGCTGCCTTTGACACCAATAATCCGTGCCTCTTCCCCTACAGCAAGCATAGCGAGAGGACGTATAGATGAGATACCCTCGGGGATATCGTAAAGGTGCTCATCCATCCTGACCTTTCTCATGTCCTTTTTGACGGGCTCTAAATCTTTATGGATATAGGTGATATCACTGAAGATGTGCTTAATTTTGTGTTTAAAATACTTCATCCCCTGACCTCCACTGTGATATTCTCAGCTTCCGCTTTTCTTAAGGTCAGGTTGTATCCTCTAACCTCTACTTCCACCGGATCACCCAGAGGAGCCCTTCTTACGAGGGTCAAATCAACACCCTTAACCACTCCCATATCTACCAGTCGGCGAAGAAAAATACCTCCCCCATTAATAAATAGGACGCGGCCTTTTTCACCAGGTTTCATATTACTGAGTTTTAATTCTGACATTTTTTAACCACCTTTTAGATTCCCTCTGATTAGGAATCCCTAATGTCTCTTAGGTTCAATTATATTTTGTCCTAAAAATTTTAGGAGAAATACGAAATCCCTAACATCTGGAGGCACTAGTTTCCCTGGATGTGAGCATTATGATTATTACACAGGTCATCTAGACTTTGTTTAAAAGCTGAGAGACTGCTCTTGTGTGTCCTGACAACAGGGACTCCACTTTTCTTTGCAGTCACGGTGACTATGCGCGCTAGACTGTGGGATACCTGGTTTGTAAAGAGAATTACCCCCTTCGAACCAGGAATTTTCTTCGCCACATTGGCTTTGAAGGTGCTGAAGACATGTGCTTTATACCCCTTATTGGAAGCCGCTCTTTTATAGTGTCTTTCAAGACGGTCAATACCACCGATAACTACTATCGTCATATTATCACCAATTAGGATTGCCTAATTTGACGGAGATTAAAAAAACTCATTTTAAATCACCCTCTCTGGACGCTTCTGCAAAACACTGGGCAAGTGCCCGGGCGCTTTTTATGTATCCTTTCTTCAAAAACATCAGGAATAGGGGATTTTCAAATATTGGGGTCTCACTTTCCATTGCCATCACCATAGAATCAAATAGACCATTAGGTTGAGAAATATCTTTGCCTAAGAAATTTCGCCATATTTGAATTCCCCGAATAATTTTAGGGTTATATGCTAAAATCAAAAGTCCTTAGTCGAGTTAACGAACTCCTTTATTTTTTCAATGGTTTTGGGGCTAATGTGATGCTCTAGTATATGGGCATCCTTCTCAGCCAGCTCGTCTGGAACGCCAATCTTTTTCAAAAAACTCACAAGAGTATCGTGGCGATGTTTAACCGTCCTGCCAATGTCTTCACCCTCGGGAGTTAGTACCGCGCCACCATACTTGATGTATTTCACATAACCCATAGAGTCTAATTTCTTGAGCATTTCTGTGACTGTAGGAGACTTTACGCCCAATTCTTCGGCGATATCTTTTGTTCTTGCAAGACCTTTCCTCAGGTTGATGTTGTAGATGGCCTCCAGATAATCTTCTATCTTTCGTGAGGGCATATAACTCACCAATTAGGTAAGCCTAATTAGGCTGGCCTAATATATAAATATTTCGCTCTTGAAAAGTGAAATATTGCAATAATGGCAATACTTATACGCCTGCCAAGTATTCTCCTAGGTAGCTGCCTACTCAACTAACATTTGTTAACAGAAAACCAAAGTATTTATACGCATCGCCGCCCTCGCCTGAGGTGAGGCGACAGATATGAAGTTGATTTGGTAGCTGAGCCCTAAGTCAACAGCAGCAAATTCTCATAATGAGAAAAACGTATAAATATAACTGGGCTTAAAGTATCACCATGAAGGCCCAAAGAAAACGCTACAATGTCGTTATCCATGGGAGGGTTCAGGATATTGGTTTAAGGAATCTAATCGCCCAGATGGCCAATTTCCTGGGGCTTAGAGGTTATGTTTTTAATGATGTAGATGGGAGTGTGAGGATAATAGTTGAGGGGACAAAGAATACGCTGGACTCTTTTTTAGATGACATTAGAATAAAAACAGGCAGAATTGGTGCAGAGATTGAGAGTCTGGACAGAAGGGAGGTATCCCTTGATATTGACCTCCCCCCAAGATTTGTGAAAATTCCAACCACCGAACTCGAGGAGATTGGCAGGAAGCTTGACATTGGTATCGGTAAACTGAGTTCAATAGATGGAAAGCTTGACAAGCTGAATATTTTAGTTGATGGCCAGAATGAGATGAGGGTGGACCAGAAGAAGGGGCTCGATACCCAGGAAAAAATGCTAAAAGTGCTTGAAAAAATAGCCTCCAAGATATAAGGATGCCACATCTACCCCTTCAGGCGGGAATTAAATAGGGTCCTCCTTTGACTCAAAATTATGACTTGCGTTGCTTTTCCGGTTTCAGTTTTTTGATTTCGTTTATAAGTCTCTCCATATATTCTTTGTTTGATTCTATCTGTATTTTTGTTATTCTACGGAGATTCCTGGATTCTTTCTTTTGTGACCTAATACTATAAACTATACTGAAAATTGATACGAATAAAGATATAATAACACCAATATATGCTATCTTCAATTGTTCAGAAATTCCCTCCTTTTGTAATGCTGCCGAATAAACTGTCCTAGTTATTTCAAATAAATCTTGGCTTTCTCCTTCCAGTAGATTATATCTTTCATAAAAATCCTCTACTTGCTTGCTTCGTTTGATATTTTCATTAATTTTAAAACCGAAAAGAACATCCACCCATTCTGCACGAGGTCTATTTTTTATTTCTTTAGAAATTCTGATGAAATAATCTACCGATTTTATATCAGGAAATATTTCATTTAGTTTCTGCCGAATTGTTCCATTGTTCGAGATTGAGATTATTTTAAAAATAGAAAATGCTTCTGTAGAATTTAATTCATCTCCTAAGCTATTCCTTATGAATTCCAGAGATTCAGAAATAGCATTTAATTCCTTATTAATCTTTTTCATCTCATATTCGTTATAGTTAGAATACGCTAAAAATTCATACCAACGCAATAAAGATGGTGCATCACGACCAATGGATATAACATCAGAGATACTGTCATAAACGCTACTTCTTTCCTTTGGGAATAGCAATGTCGCATTATGGCGATGGTCTATAATAACATTATACTCAATCCCTTTCATAAGCTGACTGTAACTTTCTTTATTTTCGCTGTTCAACTCGTCTATTCGAGTATATGAGAATCCTGACCTGAAATTGCAATATTCACATTTAATATCAAGACCAAGTTTTTTATCCACTCTTATCTCTCTAAGCCTTTCAGTAGTTTCATTCAAAAATTTTAATTTTTCAGCATGATACTCTTCGATTGTTAATTTATTTCCCTTTGAAATTCGATACTCAACCAAGATCCCATAGGGGTGTATAACATATTTGTAATTCGGTTTGTCTTTAAACCAAACAACAGAGTCCTCCTCGACAGCTCTTTTATCTTTCAACATAATATCTCTGATTTTCTCTTCTTTTGTTTCATTAATTTTTACTGTGCGTGATATATAGCCTGCCAAGTATTCTCCTCTCCCAGTTGGTAAAGAAATTATCCTAAAATACGCCTGAGGATAATCAGTCTCACCGACTAACACAGGTTCAGACGCAAGCAGAATGTTGTAGAATGTGACACCATTTATATATGTCGAATTACTCTCGTTTAGTGCATACGCTGGTAATGATGAGAGAATCGCAAGGGATAAGATACAGATAATAAGTCCCCTCATAAGGTCAAATTTACCTACAGGTTTTTATGTTTTATTATCAATCCATTGCAAATACTACACTAAAACATACTTCCTTACGAACGAACAAAATAAAAAAGTAAGCCGGGAGGTTAAAAACTCTTATCTGGCCTCCATAATTGCCTTGATGCGCTTGAGCTTGAAGAAGTTCTCCCTCTCCATCTCATCCAGGCGCATCTTTATGTACTTCACCGTCGCTTCGAGGCGGGGGATGAGCACATTCTCCAGTGCATTCACGCGACGCTTTGTGCTCTCTATCTCCTTTGCAAGCAGCCTTATGCTACGCTCAATCTCCGCCAGCTGAACCACCGCAGCGAGGGCTTCCTCAAACCTCGCCGCCGCCTCGTCCAGCTGCGAAGATGTATCGGCTAAGCCATAGCCGCGCTCCTGTATGCTCCGCCTGGTCTCAGCCAGCTCTAGCACAGGTACACGGACGCCCATTATGCTGCGCGTGTAGGTCTCTATGCCTGGGGTCTCCTTCACCGCAAAAGCACACTCTGTAACCTTAAGCGTGCCCATTGCAGCCTGTGCCAGAATCAGGGCATGGTAGGCGTCGCTGAGCTTCGCCTCCGCCTCGCGCCTCGCCCCCTTGGCCTCCTCGAGTACATTGAAAAACTCCATTATAAGGGCATCACGCTTCTCCTTGAGCAGGCGGTGTCCCTTCTTTGCCAGCTTTACCTTCGTCTTGAGCTTCAACAGCTCCATTCGCGTCGGATTGACGCCCTCAATAAGATCCGCCATCGCTGCCACCTAGCTGCTGCGGTACTTGGGATGATACTTCTTGATGAACTCATCCTTTATGCGCTTGAGTTCGCGCTCAGGCAGAATGCTCAGCAGGTCCCAGCCGATCTCAAGGGTGCGCTCTATGTCGCGATCCTCGTCTCGACCCTGCGCCACAAACTCGCGCTCAAAGCGGTCAGCAAACTCCAGGAACTTCTTGTCCTTCTCTGTCAGAGCCTCTTCGCCAACCACAGCGACAAGGTCGCGCAGGTCCCTGCCCTCCGCATAGGCGCTGTAAAGCTGGTCGCTCACATTGGCATGGTCCTCACGGGTTCTGCCCTTACCTATGCCGCCCTTCATGAGGCGTGAAAGTGAAGGCAGCACATCCACCGGCGGGTAGATGCCCTTGCGGAAGAGCTCACGGGAGATCACAAACTGCCCCTCTGTAATGTAGCCCGTGAGATCAGGTATCGGGTGGGTTATATCGTCGTCCGGCATGGTCAGGATGGGCATCTGTGTAATTGAGCCCTTGCTCCCGGATACCCTGCCCGCACGCTCATAAATCGTCGCCAGGTCGGTGTACATGTAGCCGGGATAGCCTCTCCGCCCCGGCACTTCGCCGCGAGCAGCGGCAATCTCACGAAGAGCCTCGCAGTAGTTGGTCATGTCCGTAAGTATAACCAGGACGTGCATATCATTCTGGTAAGCAAAGTACTCCGCCGTAGTCAGAGCCATTCTGGGGGTGATGATGCGCTCAATCGCAGGGTCGTCGGCCAGGTTGAGGAATGCGGTAACCTTCTCAAGTGCACCTGTGCGCTCAAAGTCGCGCACAAAAAAGCTGGCCTCCTCATAGGTTATACCCATCGCCGCAAAAACCACAGCAAACTCTTCCTCCTTGCCCAGAACCTTAGCCTGCCTCGCAATCTGTGCTGCAAGCTCATTATGGGGCAAACCTGAGCCAGAGAATATTGGAAGCTTCTGTCCGCGCACCAGGGTATTCATACCGTCTATGGTTGAGATACCCGTCTGTATAAAGTCCCTCGGGAACTCCCTGGAAGCGGGATTTATCGGGTAACCGTGAATGTCCAGCTCATCCTCGGGTATTATCTCGGGCCCCTTGTCTATAGGCCTGCCCGTGCCATCGAATATCCTGCCCAGCATATCCATGCTCACAGGCAGCTTCACAGTTTCGCCGGTAAAGCGCACCTTGGTCTTGGAGGTATCTATACCTCGGGTGCCCTCGAAAACCTGCACCACCGCCTTGCCCAAGTGAGCCTCCAGCACCTGCCCGCGGCGCTTCTCGCCAAGAGGGGTTTCTATCTCAACCACTTCGCCGTAGCCGACGCCCTCAACGCCCTCTACCACCATGAGCGGTCCTGCAACCTCTGTTACAGAGGTGTACTCCTTAATCGTGGTCTTCGCAGCCATCTACCTGACCTCCTCCTTAGCAACAAGCGCTTCAATCTGCGCCTTCATCTTGCTCCTTATCTCCGCCAGTGCCTTGTCTATCTCATCCTCAGGCACATACTTGAGGCGGGCGATGTCATCCTTCACCTCAAGCTCAGCTATCTCCTTTGCAGCCACGCCTCTCGACACAGCATCGGTGGCGAGGTTGTAGAACTCCAGCATTACCTCCAGCATCTTGTACTGCTTGGTTGCACTGCAGTAGGTATCCACATCATGGAAGGCGTTCTGCTGCAGGAAGTCCTCGCGGATAACGCGCGCACCTTCAAGCACAATGCGCTCCTTCTCTGGCAGAGCATCCGGACCAACGAGCTGCACAATCTCCTGAAGCTCAGCCTCCTTCTGGAGCAGCGCCATCGCCTTGTTCCTCAGCTCCAGCCAGGCTTTACCCACATTGCTCTCCCACCAGGTGGAGATGCTGTTGAGGTAGAGCGAATAGCTGCGCAGCCAGTTAATCGCCGGAAAGTGGCGTCTGTCAGCCAGGCTTGCGTCCAGCGCCCAGAACACCTTTGTTATGCGCAGCGTATTCTGCGTAACCGGCTCCGAGAAGTCTCCACCGGGAGGCGAGACTGCGCCCACAACGGTGAGGCTGCCCTCGCGGGTATCGCTTCCTATGGTTATCACCCTGCCCGCGCGCTCATAGAAGTTCGCAAGGCGGGAGGCGAGGTAGGCGGGGTAGCCCTCTTCGCCGGGCATCTCCTCCAGTCTGCCGGAGATTTCTCTCATCGCCTCCGCCCAGCGCGAGGTGGAGTCTGCCATAAGCGCCACGCTGTAGCCCATGTCGCGGTAGTACTCGCCCAGAGTTATGCCGGTGTAAACACTGGCATCGCGCGCAGCAACCGGCATGTTCGAGGTGTTGGCGATGAGCACAGTGCGCTCCATTAAAGGTTTGCCTGTCTTCGGGTCCTCAAGGTGCGGAAACTCCTCAAGCACCTCTGTCATCTCATTCCCGCGCTCTCCGCAGCCTATGTAGATGAACACGTGGGCATCACTCCACTTGGCAAACTGATGCCCCATAACAGTCTTACCAGCACCGAAGGGCCCTGGTATGGAGGCAGTGCCGCCCTTCGCAACCGGGAAGAAGGTGTCTATTATGCGCTGCCCTGAAATGAGGGGCACACTCGGGTCAAGCTTCTCCTTGTAGGGCCTGCCCCTGCGCACCGGCCAGCGCTGCATCATCTGAACCTCTTTCTCACCCTTGTCTGTCTTAATAACGGCGATGGTCTCTTCCACGGTGTACCTGCCCGCATCGGCAATCTCCACAACCTCGCCGTTTATCCCGGGCGGCACCATTATCTTGTGCATTATGAGCTCCGTCTCGGGCACCTCGCCCAGGAAGTCTCCCTCCACCACGCTGTCGCCCTTCTTGACGAGAGGAGTAAACTCCCACTTCTTCTTCCTGTCCAGGCTGGGTACGTCCACACCGCGCTGGATGAAGGTGCCTGTCTCACTCTTTATAACCTCCAGGGGACGCTGCACGCCATCGTACATCTGCTTGAGTATTCCAGGCCCCAGCTCCACGCTCAGCTGCGCACCAGTGCCCACCACCGGCTCTCCCGGCTTCAGGCCCGCAGTCTCCTCATAAACCTGAATTGTCGCCTGCCCTCCTTCCAGCTCTATAATCTCCCCCATGAGCTTCTCTTCGCCCACTCGCACAACCTCGTACATCATGCTTCCGCGCATTCCCTCAGCGACAACCACAGGACCAGCAATTTTGATTATCTTTCCCATAATCTACCACCTCATAACCATCACTCTATCTTTATATCCACACCAACGGCGCGGCGCACAAGCTCCTTAAGCGGGTCCACCTTCTTCTCTATTGCTCCCTTCTTGTCTGGAATCTCCACCAGCAGTGGAAAGTTTCTCTTCTCCAGCAGCCTATCCACGTCGCCGCGTATCTTATCCACGAGGCGCTCTGTGACTATCACCAGACCCACCTCATCCTTTTTTACAATTTCGCGCAGCCTCTCCAGCGCCTCCTCAGGCGAATCCACTGGGTAGCCCTCTCTAACCCCTGCGAGGCGAAAGCCAACGACGGTGTCGTAGTCTGCGATAACACTTACCTTCATCGCACCACCTACTTGAAGAGCACCTTTGCAACACTGCTGCGAAGCTCTGAGCTCACCCGCTCAAGACGGGTTTCAAAGGTGTTGTCCACCTCTGCCTTCCCATCCTTGCCCCGCACCACAACTCCGCCTATGCTGCTGATGGTATCTTTGGCAAGGGCCACCTTTACCTTCGCTTCTCTGGATACCTCTGCCAGAAATGACCTGTTGAGTATCTTCCTGTCCTCCTTCCTTGCGAGTATCTCCACATCTCCACCTATCGACTCTATGGCTTCCAAAATAAGCTTTTTGAGAATCCCGGGATAGCGCTCCTCCTTTGTGACATCCGCCAGAGCCTTTTCGGCCCGGGAAAATGCCTCTTTTATAACCTCCTCCTTAGCATCCAGGAGAGCCTTCCTTGCCCGGAGCTTTGCATTTGCTATTATCCTGGCGCGCTCCTGCTCAGCCTCGCGCTTTCCACGTGAGATTATCTCAGCCTTCTCAGCCTTTGCCTTCGCCTGGGCTTCGTTTCTTATCTCCTCAGCCTGCGCCTTCGCCTCGCTGAGTATCCTCTCCACCTCGGCCCTGGCGTCCTCTTCTATCCTAGCAATAATCTTCCCGACTTTCTCCTTCTGAAGGGCGACCGCCATAGTAAAACCTCCTCGCGAGCGGGTTATTCTCCAAGCACCCGGGCAACTATGAGCTCAGCAGCCTTATCAAGGCGCTTTTTTGCTTTTTTCTTCTCCTCTTCAGCCTTCTTCTCACTCTCTGCGATTATCCTCTCAGCTTCCTTCTCTCCCTCTTTCCTCGCAGCCTCTATCATCCTTTTGACTTCCTTCCTGGCCTCCGCCTCCGCATCCTTTATAAGCTTCTTGGCGTTTTCCCTCTCCTCTTCCACAAGTTTTTTAGCGTCCTCTTCTGCCTTTCTAATCATCTCCTCTGCTCTCTGCTCAGCCTTTTGTATCTCGGCTATGGCTTCGATAACCATCCTTTCACCTCTCTAAAATCTTTGGTACTCCTAACTCCCCCTTGCTTTTAAAAGAATATTTCAGAAGGCTCTCCCTACATACGCCATCTACCTGCATGCCATAACCTCGTTAAAAGAAATTTCAGATTCACAAACCATTCACTGGTGGGTAATTGTATTATTTAAATTTTTCGATGGGTTCCCTTCCGGGGCGCACCCAAACCAAAAGGTTTTTATACCGGGACAGGGGAAGAAATTTTCCAGGAGGTTGTGGGAATGTATTATGTGAATGGGTTAGAGTATCTTGGGAGAGATGTGACGATTCGTGGCAGGACCATGAAGGGCGTTGAAGCAAAGCGCTTCGTAACAATCAAAAAGACAGATAAAATGCCCACAAAGGATGAGGTCCTGCAGTGGGCGAGGGAGTGGACACCCAGGGGCAATGCGAAGCTCAAGAAAGTCTGGGTAATGCAGATGGAAGGCAACAAGTGGCGCAAGGTCATGGATGTAATCAATTTATAATAGCGCTCATCTCCCAGCCAGCTTTTCTATTTTTTCTGATAGCTGGCTTATTTTTCTGAGGGCAGAGGATTCAGCGGCGAGGTCGGTGAGGGGGAGATTTTTTATATCTGCCTCCACCACCGCCTGGTCGTAGGGCACAGTCTCGAGCACCTCAATGCCTAGCTCTTGCTTTAAAAACTCCTCCTGCTCCCTGCTTGCCACCTTATTCGCCACGGCAAACACCCTCTTCACGCCTATCTCCCGCGAGAGTTCTGCAAGGCGGTTTGCCATGGCTATGGCCTTTGCTCCCGGCTCCACCACCACGAGCATGAGGTCGAAGTTCTCTGCAACGCTCCTGCCCAGATGCTCCACCCCTGCCTCGGTGTCGAGTAAGAGCATCTCCTCGCGCTTGAGCACCAGGTGGCGCAGAAGTGCCCTGAGAAATGTGTTCTCCGGGCACAGGCATCCCTGCCCGGCTTCCTCCACTGTGCCCATTACGAGCAGCCTTATGCCGTCTCTCTGGACTGAGAAGCGCTCGGGGATGTCGTCCACGCGCGGGTTTAGATTGTACATTCCCGGCGCTATAACTGCGCGCTCATTTATCAGCTTCTTCAGGCGAGAGATCGGCGTTGGATTCTCAACGCCTATCGCAGAGTGGAGGTTCATACTTGGGTCGGCGTCGACTGCGATAACGCTGTAGCCACGCTCCGCAAAGAGTCTTGCCAGTGTGCCGGCGATGGTGGTCTTCCCCACACCCCCCTTTCCAGAAATTACTATCTTCATTTCACTGCCCCAGCATTTCCTCTGCCTTCTCCAGCTTTCTGCTCAGCTCAGAGTAGGCCTCAAGGGTAATTTTGCCCTCCATATACTCCTGATAGGCCTCCTCGCGCCTCGCCTCAAGGCTCGCGGGCGTGTCCTTAACCAGCGGATCTGTGCCGATCTCCGCCTCAAGTGCATCGGCTATGCCATCGCCGTCGGTGTCTGGGGTTAAGCCCTGCTCAGACTGCGGTGCCGGAAAGGTTCCGGGAGGCAGGGGTGCCACTCCTCCTGCCTCTTTCTGAGGTTCCCCGGCAAAGGGATTGTAGAGCACCGCATACGCCAAGCTGGAGATTATCATTATTCCAACGCCGAAAAGTGCCGCTAACTGCGGACTCACCCTCGGCTTCTTTGCCTTCCGGCGCTGTTTCCTCGCCATGTCCTAAAAAACCCACCTAACAACAGCCTCAAAATTGAAATAGCCAGAGGTAGAGATTAGCCCATGCAGGAAAAGAGGCTGGCGAGGAAGCTTTTTAACGCCCGTGCTGAGGGCTATGCGGGAGGATGCTTTGCCAGTGATGAGCATCTCGAGGCGATGCTAATCGCAGGTAAGCCGGGTGCAGATAGCCTCTGCCTGGACGTCGCCTGCGGGCACGGCTTTCTGACAGAGGCACTCGCCACAAGGGCAAAGTTTGCCGTCGGGGTTGATATTACCGAGAGGATGCTCCCGGAGAAGGGCAAAGCATGCTATCTCGTTGGCGACGCTGAGCACCTGCCCTTCCGCGATGAAACCTTTGACCTTGTTGCAAGCAGATTTTCATTCCACCATTTCCCCTCGCCTGAGCTTGCACTGGCCGAGATACACCGCATGCTCAAGCGCGGGTCCAATCTGGTGCTCGCCGATGGGATAAGCTCCGAGGTGGCGGAAAAGTCGCACTACCTCAACAGGCTGGAGAAGCTTCGCGACCCATCGCATGTGAGGCTCTACAAAAAGTCTGAGCTTCTCCGCCTCCTTGTTGAAGGCGGGTTTTCCATAGCAAAGGTATTCCACTGGGAGCTGCACCAGGAGCTTGAGGACTGGCTTTCCAGAGCCGCGGGAGGCAAGAGCCTAAAAGCCCGCCTCAGGGAGATTATGAGAGGAGAGCTCGAGGAGAACCGCACGGGGCTAATCTTCTGGGAGGAGGGAGATAAAACCTACTTCGCCTACCAGACGGTTATCATCGTGGCAACAAAGCAGTTTTTGAAGTGAAGCTTTCCGTATCTTGCATGGTATACGAGAAGAAGTTTGAGGTAATCGAGAAGCTTAGATGCTCGCTGTGCGGCAGGAGTTTTGAGCAGGACGTTATCTGGAACCGCGATTTCAGAATAAGAGCAAAGAAGACAGCACTTGCGAGCGATGAGTTCTCCACGTTGTGCCCTGAGCACAG
>NZ_JBPMGE010000102.1:0-4361 GCF_054014795.1 Candidatus Pyrohabitans sp.
ATGCTCAAACTCGCAGAAGTTGCCGGTATCTCTTGGGCGGATATTGCCATGATAACACTTGTTTCAGTCTTCAATTTTCTCTTTGGTTTTGCGCTTTTATTCCTGGCTTACAGATTTTATCGGTATGAGATTCGCCTGTTGAAATTTTAGGTGAAACGGATGGTGCAGATTAAATGTGGTAAATAGCAATTTTGCTTGTTTGCAATCTCATTGACTCTTGAAAATAACTAAATTATAGTTATATTCATAATAACTTTTAAATTTGATTTATTAAAATAATTGGAAACGTTTTAAACAGATATATAGAGATAAATCTCATTAAATTATATATTTAAAAGTTATTAGAAACAATTTCAACGAAAAGGTATAAATAACCAAAAATTAATTAAAGCAAATGTCAGCAGAAAAGGGGAAGGAGTAAATGAGACCCTATCTATTAATAATCTTGACGATCTACCCCCTCATTGCAGGTATTGTTAATGCCCAGCCTCTGGTGGTTTCGGATGTGGGCTACGATGGATGGCGCTGGATATTAACCGGGCGGGGTAGCAACGCTCTTCTGACCTACGACGGTAATAGCTTTCTGTCTCTCAATGTTGAAAATGTTGAGGGTATATGGGACATTGCCTACGATGCAAATCTGGGGTGGATTATCGCAGCCTATGCTCACGACGGAGATGTCAGACCCCACACAAGGCTACTCAAGCTGGAAGGCGAAAAGCTTGTTGACCTGGGGAAGATTGATATAGACATAGTAGATGCGATCGAAGGCAACGGCAGGTACTGGCTAATTTCTGGCCTTGGGGAGAAAAATGCCAAGCTGATTAGGTTTTCTGGAAATGGAGAAATCAACATAGGCTCAAATCTTTCCTACCTTAGACAGTCATCCTATGTAGAAGCTATAGCCTGGGCTCCGTGGAATAACACCTGGCTCATAGGTGGTGCGACACTCGGGAGAGGATGGCTTGTCAGCTATGATGGCGAGCAATTTACCGACCTGAGCCGGGAGGCAAAACTGAGCGGGCTGTTCATACGCACCATCCAATGCAACGAAAGAGAATGCCTTATCTCAGCATTAGGAAAGGGGAGGAAGAAGCTGCTCATGTACTCGCCTGAGGGCTTCTCAGACATGACGAAAAACCTGAAAATAGACGACTTCGTCACCGGCTTAACCTGGACAGGAAGCTACTGGGTTCTCAGCACACCCAGCGGTTACGTAATTTACGATGGCGGGAACTTCACCCGCGTTGAGGGGTTTCCTGCTCTTGGTCCTCCAGTGGGTGAGGAGGGAAGATGGCTGTTTATAGGTAAGAGTAGAGTGGTTCTGTACAACGGCACCTTTTTGAGCTACTGTAGCAGTTGCTTCAGGGACCTTAGCGTCGAGGCCGGGCTTACGCGGGTCAGGGCGATAGCGCCTTTCAGGGGAGGATGGCTCATCACAACCTCAACGGACTCCGGAGGGGAGGCAGGGAGCCTTACGCTGCTTAAAGACAATAAAGCAAGGCTCCTCTTCAGGGGCAAAGGTGTTTCTGCAGTTGCCTGTAGGGGAGACTCTTGCCTCGCCGGGGGCAAGAATTTACTCCTAGAGTATAACGGCACTCTGATGGTAAGCCACGTCAATGTCACGATAAATGCTATTTCATGGTACAGAAAGGGTAATTACTGGCTTCTGGGTGCGAAGGAGGGTCTTCTGCGCTATAATGGCGAGATAAAGTGGATCAGCCAGAAAGCTAGACCTGTGAACAGGATAGCCTGCAGCGACTACTGCCTCATTGCCAGCAATGGCAACCTGCTCAGGTTTAACGGCACTGCCTTAGAGGACATAACCGGAGAGAGCGGTGTGAAGAGCACGGGAAGCATCAGGGAGGTGGCAACTCTGGACTATGGCGGTGGCTACTGGCTGATAGGGGGGAATGCGGCCGAGCTTAACCCGAGCGTCTGGGAACCCTTTTTAATAAAATACGACAGCAGCTCCTCAGAGCTTCTCGAAGGCTATACGGGAGGAATCTCGGATATAGAATACGGCTCAGTTATTTCTGTGAAGTGGAACGGTGAATACTTCCTTGTTTGCACAAATAAAGGAAAGCTTTTCAGATACGATGGCAAAAGCTTCGAAAATTTAACAAATAGATACACAGCGGCTCTTAAGCACACACCAAACTGCCTCGCATGGAACGGCAGCACATGGCTGATGGGAGGAGCCGGCATACTCGCGTACGATGGGAGAAAATTTACACCACTGCATGAGAGGATAAAGCTCCCCTTTAAACCGCCCCAGAAGAGTATAAGGGTGGTTAGCCGCGAAGCTGCAGGCAATTCTGCAGAGAACAGAAGCATTGGTCTTGCGGAGTATAACAGAGACATCATACTCTGGTTTGCTCTGCCGCTTCTGTTGATTGGCATCATACTTTTGATTCTCCGATGGAGGGATAGGAGATGACCCCGAGAATAATCTTCCTTCTGCTCACCGGGCTTCTTCTCTCCCTCTGCATCTCTCCGCAGAAGCCTGAGACCGAGGGGATAAGCCTGGAGGAGCTGCTTCCGCAGGTGGCTGAGCTTCCCTCTGTCTGGAACATCACCTGGAGTGGTAAGGTGAATAGCGGCAAAGCTGTGACTTCGCTGGTGTACATGCCCACAGGCGGCAGAGCCTGGCTCTGGATCTACCGGGATGGGAACGAGAGTGTTTTTAACGGGCAGATGGGCTGGGGAAAGGCTAAAGGCTCACTGATAAAGTGCCTTACTTATAATGGCGTTTACATCTACAGGTACAAAACCTGGATGGGATACGACAGGTACCTCGCGCATACCGGGGGCTACACCTTTATATTCGACTCCGGCGAGTACACCACCGATGACTACTCGGTTTCAGGAGCGCCCCGCGATAAAGGGGATAAGCTCTTTAAGCTGGTGCTTAGCCGCGCTTTAGAAAAGGGTGTAAAGGCAGAAGGGGTGAGGCCCAAGACGAGGGAAACAAATCTCACACCAGAGATAAAACCCGTGGAGATACCTTCAGACATTGAGCGTGCTGAGGATGTAGGAGGTCCTGCCAAAATTGAAGTCAGCTGGAAGAGGGCTTCCCTGAAGGACGCGGTGTGGAACGGCGAGTACTGGCTCATTACCGGAAGCACCGGTGAGAGGGGGCTGCTGGTTAAGTATGACGGCAGGAAATTTACCGATCTTAGCGAAGATGCCGGGTTCAGCGCTCCTTCACCTCTAGGTGGCAAGCGCATGGGAAGCGTGGACGCGCTTGCCTGGAACGGATCTGTCTGGCTAATTGCTGGCGGTGGCTACTGCAAGGGTGGAGGATTGCTGAAGAGCTACGAAGGTGAGCGCTTTGTAAACCTGACCCCGCCACCTGAGACCGACTCCAGTAAAGAGGAGTTCATCCACGCGCTGAGGAACATCTCTGGCATTCACTGCGTCGTCGCGCTTGCTTGGAATGGCGAGGACTGGTTGCTGAGCAGCCTCTTCCCCAAGGGCAGGCTGATTAAGTACAACGGCAACGCCTTCCATGAGGCGGTGGAGCTGAGCTACGTCAGGCACATCGCCTGGGGCGATGGCTACTGGATGCTTGTATCAAGGGAGTTCTACTCAAGGCTGATTAAGTACGATGGAGAGAGGCTGGAGGATGTGACACCGCTGGAGAACATCAGCATAAGCGCTATAGCCTGGAATGGAAGCGAGTGGCTCATCACAGGCGCAAAGCTCGGCGAGCCCGACTACGAGGGCAGACCGGACATTGAAGAGACCTTCGCTTTGAGATACGATGGCTCAGCCTTTGCCAAGGTGGACATACCCGGAGACGCGTACATCTCTTCAATTGCCTGGACTGGCAGGAGGTGGCTGCTTTCAGGCGATGTGCTGCTCAGCTACGATGGAAGCAGGGTAGAAACAATCGCGCTGCCAGAGAGTGTCTCCTCTGCAAAGGTGCGCTGGGGCGGGGACTACGGGCTTGTGATCGGGTACTCTGAGGGAAGAAGCCGGCTCTTCAGCTACGACGGTAGAGCTTTTAAGGAGCTTACCGGGATGCTCTACAGCGAAGTGGGGGCGGTGCCATGAGACTCCTGCTCTGCATGCTTTTACTTTTCGCCCTGTTGCCCTGGGTTAATGCAGCTGAGATAACCGGAATCTCGGCGATAGACTGGAACGGCTCAGCTCCAACTGCTTGAGTCTATAAACAGAAAAGAGATACCTGCGCAAGATGAAAATATTACACAGAAGTAGATGCAGGAAGAGCCAGAGAAGCCCATATGCGGATCAGCTGCGATTCTTCTTCTCCTTACTATTCCGATGCTCTTCCGCAGGAGACTAGAATAATCCTTCTATGCGCTCCAGTGCCTCCTGGATTCTCTCCACAGGCT
>NZ_JBPMGE010000103.1:0-15022 GCF_054014795.1 Candidatus Pyrohabitans sp.
ACTACGCCCTAGAACCACTTCCTCAAACTCGTCTGCGTAATCCCCTCCTTCAGGTAGTCCCTTGTATAGCCCATCGCCTCGAAGATTCGCTGTATCGCAGGCAGAATCTGGTTGTCTATGTAGTACTCGGGGTCGTAGTCCTCAAGCTTTGCGAATTCTGCAGGGAGGGCGCGGTGAGATATCGACTTTGGGCCTCTGGTTATAATATAGCCTATTATCATGCCGGGAGCAACCTCTCGCCCGCGTTCCTTCAGCTTCTTCGCCGCCACCACATGGGGCTCCAGACCCTTGTAGCTCTTTATGCGCTTTGTGAGCTGGGTGTATATTGTTATCTCATCAAGGGTAACCCTGCGCTCACGTATTCGCTGAATCACATCGCGAACCAGCCTTGCCGCCTTCTCGGGATTGGCCTCCTCCAGCAGGATGCGCAGCACCTCTCGCTGCGTCTCCCTTGCTATGGGCGCCCAGTCGCGGCGTACAAATTCCAGGCCCTTAACAACCATCTTGCCATCTTCACTGAGAAGTGCATACCTCTTCTTAGTAACAAACAGCCCGCGCCTGTAAAATCCCTCAAACTCCAGCTCAATCATTCCCGGCATACTCGTGTTTACCTTGTTCAGAAACTCCTGTGCCACCTCGCGCCTCTCCGGGGGGATGAGCACAAACAGCGAATCAGTATCGCCGTACACCACCTCCAGATTGAAATCCTTCTCGGCGATCTGCATAACGCGCTTTATATACATCCTGGCAAAGGCGGCCACACTCTCTGCGCACTCCCGACGGTACCACCTAGCCCGAGGATAGCCCATGTACCCGTAGAAGCTGTTGGCGAGTATCTTGAGCGCCTGCTGGCTCACATCCAGCATGTGCCGCTGCTCTCCGGTTGCCTGCTTCATCTGCTGCTTTATCTCAGCCCTGCGCTTTATCAGCCCCTTCAGAATCGCAGGTATAAATCCCTCCTTATCAAGTGAAAAGCAGTACTCAAGCCCGGGGGCACGATTCTCCTCGCAGTCGCCCACTATAAGTGTACTGGGGTCTATGTTGTGGCTTACAATGATGCTGGGATAAAGGCTGCGGAAGTCAAACACTGCTATATCCTCCACCAGCCCCCGCTTTGGCTCACGCACATAGCCGCCGATGTAGCTCATCCTTGCCCGGGCGGCATACTCCTTGCCGGCGGGATGATTGGGGATAATCTCCCCCTTTCCGGTGGCGAAGCGCATAAGCAGCCACTCCACGAGCTGCCCGCTCGTCATTCGCGCCACATCGTTCAGGCTCTGCCCTACAATTGTGGACAGCTCATAGTAGAGCGGAAGAAACTTCTCAGCCAGTGCCAGGGTTACACGCGCATCCTCAAGTGAATACCTTGTCAGCCTGGCGAGGTCCTCCCCACCCGCATCCCAACATTCGAATAGCTTATCTGCGTCGAGCTTCTCCTTCTTTATACCAAGAAGCTCCTCCACCACGCTCTCCAGCACATAGCTGTTGAGCTTAACGTGGCGCCTCACTATGGGGTATAAATCAACATGTGCCCTGCCACGAATCCTCGCCTCTGGAAGTGCTCCTCTCTTGCTCACCTCCAGCTTGGCGTTGAGCCTGCCCAAGGGGAGCGAGATTCCCAGCTTCTTTACCCTGTCCCTGATGTAGGGGAAGTCAAAGCTGTCGGTGTTGTACCCCACGATCACGTCGTAATCTCCCTCTCCTATGAGCTGTGCAAATCTCTGGAGCATATCCTTCTCGCTCTCCAGAGTCTCCACGTAGGTTTCACCTTCTACGGGTTTCCAGGTGAGCACCTTCTCCATGCCATCGCTGGTGACAATGCTGACCATGATTATTGGATCAACCTTGCTGCGCGGTGCTCCAAGGGGGTTGTAAACCTCAATATCCACCGCCGCCACCTTTAGCCTAGGGGGCTCGCCCTCCGCGGGGGAAATTCTGCGCACAAACAACCTGCCCTGCCTCTCCTGGACCTCTATCGAAAGCCAGGTGAGAGGCTTAATATCGCGGTCTATAAGATAGCGCCTCACAAAGAGTATGTCGTGCTCATTTATCGTATCCACGCCCTCAATGTGGCGGATATGCTCACGTATCCGGGGCACCTCCTGAGGATGGCGCACAGTGATGCGGAGCGCCACTCTGGGAGTGCCAAAGAACCTCTTTTCT
Organism: Candidatus Pyrohabitans sp.; assembly: GCF_054014795.1. NCBI lineage: Archaea > Methanobacteriati > Candidatus Hydrothermarchaeota > Candidatus Pyrohabitans > Candidatus Pyrohabitans sp. The sequence goes on from NZ_JBPMGE010000103.1 coordinate 2,164, forward strand.
TCTATGGTGATGCTCTGTATAACGCCCTCCCTGTCAGAGGCGAGTATCCTCTCTCTCACCTTCTCAGGGTCTTCACCGGGGAGAGCATAGAAGTAGGGTGAGAAGGAGTCATCGCAGACAACAAAGCTGTCCCCCCGCTCAGTGCGCAGATACAGCCTGAGAAGTGCCCTGCCCTCCACTGTCTCATAGTCTGCATCAACCAGAAAACCCTTGAGCACACGGGGCATAAATTAAGTATGGGCAAGCTTATATAAAAAAAGTAGGGGAGGTTATTTACTGGCGAGGGTTATCTCCATGCTGGACACGTTGATGGTGCTTCCATCCTCCCGTGTTATGGTCTCTGTGCCTATCTCTATGCCTTTAACCTTGACCTCTGGCATGAAGCGGTTCCTCACTATCTCTGCGGTATCGACAGCTCGGGATATTGCCTGGCCCCTTGCCTTGATTGTAACCTCACTGGCGCTGTTCAGCTGCGTTGTCACAGCCAAAACGTAGTTCATCACAGGCTTATTGCCGATATAAACGACGTTGTCGTCAGCCATTCCTATCTACCTCCTCCTTAGACATAGTATCAGAATATTTAAATATATTTCGCCAGATAGGGGCGCCGCACCGCTTTGTCACCCGGAACATAGGTTCCGGGCAACCCCTATTACCCCATCCTCACCATATAAGGGCGCCGCACCCGCTTCGACCTTCTGTGGAAGGGCTGTGCATCAGTTGTACTTCTCGAGTACACTATTCACGTACACCAGGAAGTTTTCCTTGGGTGTATAGCCCATAACCTTTGTTATGACATTGCCATCTGCGTCAACAAAGATAATTGCAGGCGGATACTGCACCCCGTACTTCGCAGGTATCTCCTTGTTTTTATCGATGTTTATTGCCACAAGCACAAAGCGCTCGGTGAGCAGAGAGTTAACCGTTGGGTCAGGATAGACCTCATCGTGCAGCTTCCTGCAGAACTTGCACCAGGTCGCCCAGAAGTAAAGCACCACCGGCTTGTTCTCCAGTTTCGCCTTCTCCAGCCCGGCTTCGTAGGAGTTTAGCCACACCAAATCGCCCACATAGGTGTAGTTCTTGTCGATGATCACGGGTGTTGTCTTTGCCGAGAACACTGCAAATACAGCTATGGCGATTAGTGCGACAACAGTTATAATCTTTTTTGGATCCATAATCTCACCTCATACCGGAGGGGTAGGTGTCGGGTCCGCATACTTGCCCGCATATTTCCCATCTATCGCGGCACGAATCTCCTTCAGAGAGTGCCCCTGCCTGTACATCTCGTAGCTCTCAAGCATCTCATCAACGCATATAAAGCAGTTGGCGCCGTGGGATGTGAATCGCCCGTCATCGCTGAGGAAACAGTTGTAGAGGCTTCTGTGCCCAGTGGGAAACTGCTCGCTTCGCACATCCTTGCAGCCGCAGTAGCAGGGCACCGCCCTGCCAATCTCAGGATATGCGGCGGCTATCTTATAGGCTGTAAGCACCCTCTCGTTCTTGTATGCGTAGTCGGGGAGGGCAACCTTCTCCGGCAGAGAATCATCACCTCCCGACATGAAATATATCCCTGCTCCTGCAATAACCACAATGGAAAGAAGCACAAGAGGCAACTTATTCTGACTTTTAGTAGCTTTCTTAACTCTTCCTTTTTTCACCATATTTGTCAACCCTCTCGTGTATTTTAACCTTATCAATTCTTTCAAAAACTATCGTGTGCTTATGTAAAGCAGTACAATCAATGCAAGACTTTCAAACACAGATGCGGCGGCCTGATATGGCTCGTATATACATGGCTGGTAGCCTGATATGAGGTACTGGAGGTTGGGACAGGAGAGCAGGGCGTTTATCAGCAGGACCACAGCAAATATCACCAGCCCCAGTGTGAAATCAGAGCGTACCTTTCTGTAATCCTGGAGGAAGAGGTAAATTAGCACGATGAGAAGTGTTATATTTATTAAATTCGATACCACGTATATCTCATGTAACATACCCATGTCTCATCCCTCTCACTTATTTTTATTTTTCCCCAGTTTTTTCCAGATCTCCTCAAAGATGTCGAGGTTTTCTTCCATCTCGGGGGAGAGAAAGTATAGTCTGCCGTACCTGCCGCCTCTCGTCACCACGATCCTGTTTTTCTGGAGAACCCGCAGGTGATGGCGAATCGTCTTGTAGTCCAGTCCAAGCTCGTGCGTCAGCTGGTTGGCATTGTAGGGTCTGCTTTTTAGCAGTTTTAAAATCAGGGCCCGGGTTTCACCCCCACGAGTGCCGGCTAGAAGCCACCAGAGGAGTCTTTTCATGGATTATTCGATATCCTTCTTGGCATAAAAATGTTTTTCAGTTTTGATTGTTTTAAAGTATAATATAAAAATTTTTCAGTAGCCAGGGGGGCATATGCACCTGCCAAGGGCCGAATTTCAGGCTCTCGAAAGGAAAAGCTTAAATAAAATTAGAAATATAGTGAAAGAAGGTTTATAACCTAGGAGGTGTTTGTATGGGGAGATTGCATATAGTTGTGTTAGCAGTGTTTCTAATTTTAGCGGCACCAGCGGCGGCGAAAGAATATGTTATTGGCGACCAGAAGACGCCAGTGGCGAAGGGTGACCCTGCGGCAACCTATGTGGGAGCTGAAAAGTGTAAAACATGTCATCCAGATAAGTATGAGGACTGGAAGAAGTCAGGGCACCCATACAAGCTGCTGACGCCTGAAGAGGCCAAGGCACTGAGACCCGAGATGCCACTGCCAGAGGGCTACACCTGGGATGATATCCTCTATGTCATCGGCGGCTGGGGCTGGAAGTCCCGCTTTATTGGCAAGGACGGCTTTGTAATCACGAAAACAAAGGACGGAAAGCCTCTGGAAAAGAACCAGTACAACTGGGAGACCGGGACATGGAGTGCCTACCACAGTGGCGAGGACAAGAAGTACTCCTGCACAAAGTGCCACAACACGGGCTCGACCTACGACGAGAATCACATGAATCTGCCCGGCATGGAGGGCAATTGGGAGTTCCGGGGTATCCAGTGCGAGGCATGCCATGGCCCGGGGAGTGAACACATTGCCAGAGGAGGGGGCAAGGGGGTTGCTATTGTTAAGGATGATAGCGCCGAACTCTGCGGCCTCTGCCATGTTCGCGGTACCAGTGACAAACCTCCGGCGAAAAAGGGCTTCATACGTCACCATGAACAGTACCAGGAGCTCAAGAACTCCGGAGGGATGGCAAACCTGAAGTGCACAACCTGCCACGACCCCCACAAGCCAGCTCGTGTAGGCGCGACCAACGACGTTGAGGGCTATGGAATAGTAAAGCAGTGTGAGGACTGCCATGCAAATGTTGCAGAGGAGTTCAAGGGCAGCGAGATGCAGGAAGCGGGAGTGCGCTGCATAGACTGCCACATGCCCAAGGCGGCGAAGTCTGCGATAGCCAAGAGCAAGTACGTTGGCGATGTCAGGGTCCATCTCTTCAGGATAAACACTGACCCCAACGCGGAGCTTATCACCAAGGCAGAGGACGGCAAGGAGTACGCCTCAGGCTACCTGACAGTGGATTACGTGTGCCTCCAGTGCCATGAGGATAAGGATAAGACATGGGCAGCGAGCTATGCAGAGAAGGAGATACACGAGTACGGCAAGGTGAAGGAAACACCGGCACCTGCAACGACGGCACCGCCAGCACCTAAGGAAACTGCACCACCCGAAAAGGGTGCCTGCGGTCCCACATCACTGGCACTGCTTGCACTGCTGCCTCTTCTCGGCGCTGCAGCAAGAAGGAGACTCTAGGTCTCCACCCTCTTTTTTTATACATTAAAGATACAGATTCTAAAAAAGAGGTAGAAACGCAGGGGAGGCTCTGCCTGCTATATTACTCCATGCAAAAGTATAAAGAAATTTTTTAGAATCAATTTTCTCAAAAATTAGGAAAATTTGGAAATACTCGCCGAAAATCTTTACCCTGGAAATTTTATGTCCTCTGTCTCTTGAGGGGAGGCATCTGAGAATTTTCTGCAGGGTGGTACCCTCATTCTGGATTTTTTTCTGTCCAGTCCTAATAATCACATCTGTTGTGCAATCCAGAAGGGCATACACATGGGGTGGGTGCAGGTAGTCGTGTACAGTAAAGAGCAGAAAACTGCCCTGCGATTTCAGGTGTGAGATTTTCTCAGAGAAGTAGTTAATCTCTTTTTTTACACTATTCCTGAATAAAAATGTTGAAAGAGAATTTATGATTAAGTTTATCTTATTATCTTTTGGGATGACACTGAAAATATGTTGGATATTCTTCCTGTCCAGGTGAAACACACTGCCGTTTATATTGGAAATCTTTCTGTAATCTTCAATGGACCACTGGGTGCCGTCGAGGTACCTTATTCTTGAGAGGGCGGCTTTTTCAACCCCTGAAGAGAGCAGTGAGCCCTCTATCTCTGTGGGTGTGAGTTCCGTGGTTATATAAACTACCTCCTCCTTCTTTTCTGAAACGAGGCATTCCACAAGCCTGGCCGTGAGGTCACTCTTGCCGGTGCCCAGTGCCCCTGAAATCATGACCGCACAGCCCTCAGTAGTTGGCAACAGAATGCCTCCGCTTTGAATTTCTCAGCACCCACTCAATGGTTTTAAAAAGCTGCATCCTCTTGATGGGCTTTGGCACATGGGCATCTGCGCCGTGCTCAAAGCTTGTCTCCCGATCCTCTATAGCATACATTATGGTGAGCATTACCACCGGAGCCTTGTTGCCGGCACTCCTTATTTCATTCAGGGTTTCCCACCCATCCAGTTCGGGCATCATCACATCCAGGAGTATCAGGTCGGGCGATGTCCCCTTCAGAAGCTCCAGGGCATCCTTTCCGCTCTCCGCAAGATAAACCTCATAGCCCTTTTCCTCAAGAATCTTTCCGAGAATTCTCAGAAATTCTGGGTCGTCGTCCACACACAGGATTTTTACCACACCAATCCCCCGGTATCCAGTAAGGAAGGCTGGATACTTATATTTTATTTTTCTGCAATCAGAAGAAGTAAACTTCAAAAACTCCTTTGCTCCAGGAGACCAACGATGAAACTTAACCATCTGTCGATGTTGTAGCCCTTTCTGGCAGAGACCTGTATCACCTCGAGGGAAGGGTTTATCCTCCTGGCATCTTCTGCCATTCGCTCTGGATCAGCGTCCACATAGGGAGCGATGTCCACCTTGTTGATAACTGCAAGCTGAGCCCGGCGGAAGATCGCCGGATGCTTGGCTATGGTGTCGTCGCCCTCTGTTACGCTCACAACAATAACGCGGGAATGCGCACCCAGGTCAAAATCCGCAGGGCATATTAAGTTGCCCACATTTTCTATGAATATTATGTCCAGCTCTTCCAGAGGCAGCTTTTCCAGGGCATGGCTCACCAGGTGGGCATCAAGGTGGCACTCCCTGCCGGTGTTCAGGGGAATTGCCGGGACCCCAAGCTTCTCAAATCTCCCTGCATCCAGACTCGCCACCACATCTCCTGCGATGGCGGCGATGCGGTACTCCTTTAAATTCAGTGCCGCAAGCTCTATTAAGCTCGTCTTTCCGGAGCCTATGGCGCCGCTCACCTCCACTGCGACAACACCTGCAGCGTCCAGAAGTTTGCGATTCCGCTGCGCAAGCTCGCGATTTGCGGCGAGCAGGTCCTCCTGCACTTCAATCTCACTCACACGGTGCATTCCTCGTCAGCCTCCACTCTGATTCTTTCCAGAAAAAGCTCCTCTCCCGCCATAACCTCCATCGCAGAGCCGCACTCTTTGCAGGTGAAGCTTTTTCCCTGCCATCCGCAGCCCACGCATCTCAGCTCTGCCTCGATTAAGCGCATCTCCAGTTCTGCACCCTCTACAGGCGTGCCCCGGGAGGCTATTTCAAAGGCGAAAGCAAGCTGCTTTTCATTTATGTGCGTAAGCTCACCTATTGCAATCTGCACCTTCAGCACCTTTCCTTTGCCTTTGAGGTTGGAAAGCACAGCGCTCACTATGCTCTGGGCTATGCTCAGCTCATGCATTCGCTACACCTTTGAGTACCTGTAGGCCACGTTGCATGTGCCTTCCTGCGAAACCATGCAAGGTCCATAGGGTTTAGCCGGAGTGCACCCTCTGCGAAACATTCTGCACTCCTGCGGAGGGAGCTTGCCTATAATCACAAGGTGGCAGCTGCAACCGGGGCGTATATCCACGCCTCTGCTCTCCTTTAGGGAGTACCTCTCCCTTGCGTCCCACTCAGCGTACTCTTCGCGCAGCTTCAGCCCTGAGAAGGGAACCCTGCCGATGCCCCGCCACTGTGTTGTTGTAACCTCAAAGACCCTGTCAACCAGCTCCTGAGCGCGGGTGTTGCCCTCGTAGCTCACAGCACGTGAGTACTCGTTTTCAACTCTGGCTTCGTCGCTCTTAACCTGCTTTATAAGCATGCCCACGCTGAGCAGCACATCGATGGGCTCAAACCCGGAGATTACAACGGGCATTCCATAGGCCTCCGGGATAACCTCGTAGGCTCTGGCGCCTATTATCGCAGAAACATGACCCGGCGCAATGTAGCCCTCAAAGCGAAGGTCTCCCAGACCGAGAAGAAGTTCCATAACGGGCACAGTTAAACGCAGTGCATTGAGTATGCTGAGGTTGGAGGGCAGACCACGCGCCACCTCGGCGGCGACGCTCGGTGCGGTGGTGTCCAGACCTATGGAAAAGAAGACCATCTCCTTCTCCGGCTCTGCACGTGCCAGCTTGATAGCCTCGCGGATGCTGTAAACCACGCGCACATCGCAGCCTTTCGCCTTTGCCTGCGCCAGCGAAATCTCGCTCCCGGGCACCCGCAGGGCATCGCCGTAGGTGAGCACACTCTTTCCCTCCTCAGCGAGTGCAACCACCGCATCCACTTCGCTCGCCGGGGTAACGCATACAGGGCATCCCGGCCCTGCGATGAGTTTTATGTTCTCCGGGAGGAGGCTTCGCAGCCCGTGCCTGGTTATGGTCTGCTCGTGGGTGCCGCACACGTGCATAAAGGTGTAGCTCTCGCCCTTCGAGAGCTTCTCGATCACCTCCAGAGCACGACCTGCGAGCTCTCTGCTCCTGAAGTCCTTAAAAACCAGCAAGCCTCTCCAGCGCCTCCTTCCATGTGGCTATGCTCTGCCTTGCCTCAGCTTCGCTGAGTTTTGTTATCGCGTAACCCACATGCACTATGACATAGTCGCCCACCTCAACGCTCTCCAGGAGGGAGATGTCGACCTCCTTGGCCACGCCACCATAGTCCACGACTGCTATGTTTCCCCTTATCTCCTTAATCACTCCGGGCACCGCTAGGCACATGCTCTTCCATCTCCTCCTGCAAAAGCTCCACAAGCCTCGGCAGAGCTTTCTTTACAGGCTCACTGAGCTCCTCGCTCATCTTAATTTCCTTTACCTCCACCCCATAAATAACTATGTCCTCAGGAAACTCCTCTCTGAAAAGCTCCCTGCCAAGCTCAAGCACATGCTCCAGGGCAATGTCGTGCAGCGAGAAGAACCTGAACTCAGGTTTTTGAAGCTCCTTCTCACTCAGACGGTACACTGTGCCCGGCTCGCCGCCGCCTCCACGGACAGCGTCGACTATAATCACCCGCCTCCTGCCCCTTAGATAGGGGAGCAGACTCAACCCGGAGGTTCCGCCTTCAAGAAGCTCCGCACCTTTAATCTCAAATTTCTCAAGCTCGCGTATCGCCGCAACGCCCACACCATCGTCGCCCATTATTGTATTTCCCAGACCGACGATGAGCACGAGGGGGCACCTCAAAAAGAGGAAAAGGTGGGATTAAACCACCTTGAGTTTGTAGCTCCTGCGCGGCGTAATTATGTGCACAGTGCACGCGATGCACGGGTCGTAGCTTCTTATTACGTGCTGCACCTCTATGGGGTTGTTTTCGTCTGCCACAGGCGTGCCTATCACCGCCTGCTCTATCGGCCCATGCACATCGTTGCTGTCCTTCGGCGAGACATTCCATGCCGTGGGTGTTATCACCTGGTAGTTGTCTATCTTGCCGCCTCTGATTCTAATCCAGTGGCCCAGGGCACCGCGCGCAGCTTCAGTCAGGCCTATTCCCTCGGCGCTGGTCGGGCGTTCATAGCTGCCGAAGAAGGGCTTCGCGGGGTCCAGCTCAAGCAGCCACTCCTTTATCTTCGCCGCCAGTCGCACGGCTTCATGAAGCCTGGCGAGCACGCGGGTATATACACAGGGCCCATACTCCTTGGCAAGCTCGAGCACGAGGGGGTCCTTGTCTATTATCATCCTGGCAAGGGGGCCGACCTCCGCAGGTTTGCCGTCATAGCGCGGACACTTTGCCCAGGTGTACTTCTCCCCCTCTTCATAGTGGGGTTCTGTCACACCCTCACTGGGATGCCTTCCGCCCTCATAGCCGGTATACCAGGAGTACTTGATGTGCTCCTCGACCTTGCCCTGGTCTAAGCTGTGGTGCTCACCGTCGTAGAAGCCTCCCGGAAGCCAGTTTTTGCCGTCAGCCTGCGCATAGACGCCATAGGAAAGGAAGTTTCCTGGGCCGGGACCCAGCTTGTCAAAACCGAGCTCAGGGCCATAGCGTATTAAGAGTCCCAGGTCGCTGTTCGCATGCTTTTCGTCTTCCTCAAGCCAGGCCAGGACGTCCTTTATGCTCTTATTCTCCAGCCAGCGCTCTACGGAGCATCCAAGAGTGGTGTTCTCCACAAAGTCCTGCACCTGCATGTATATGCTCAGCGCCTTGGTTATGTCGCTGACCTGCGGGCGTGCAGGAGAGCCTCCTGGAATAAATGTGGTGTGGGGATGCTTGCCCCCGAAGATGGCGAAGATTTCATCAAGCTTTATCCTGGCGAAAACAGCACCCTTGTAAGAGGTGCCTGTGAGCGGTGCAAAGCGCTTCACAAGCTCGGGATATGTCTCATGCCCCTCATACTTCTTATTTGTCAGGTCCGGACCGAAGAGCACATAGGTGTGCGCCGCATGGCTCATCAGATTCTCCACGCCGAGCAAAATGCTGCGCATCAGGTAGCCGTTCTCCGGTATGCTTGCATTCAGCGCGTCGTCCAGTGCTCTTGCGGAGGCATCATTGTGCGAGGTTGGGCAGACGCCGCATATTCGCGGGGTTATAACCAGCGCATCGAGGGGGTCTCTGCCCTTGAGGATTAACTCAAAACCCCTGAAGAGCGCGCCTATCGCCTTGGCGTCGGTTACCTTGCCCTTCTCCACATTTATCTTAAAATCCAGATGCCCCTCAATTCGGGTTATTGGACTCAGGTCAAGCTCAACCATTGCTCTCACCTCACTCGTTCTTCAGCCTCGGGGGCTTGGCAAGCTTCATGAACCCTGAGCCGATCACGTAGGGCACAACCTTCAAGCCCTCGACCACCAGCCTGCGGCGCTGGAAGAAGGGCATGCTCGCCTCCGGGAAGTCCGGGTTGGTGCACCCATGGCATGGGATGCCACACCTCGTCAAGCTGCTCTGCCTGTTCCACAGCCTGCGGTTGCAGTCGCTGTTTGTATGCGGCCCTGCGCACCCGAAGTTCATGTAAAGACAGCCCTTATCTCCAAACTTCTCAGCTGAAACCTTGAAGGCGTAGTATTCGTTGCGCGGGCAGCCGTCGTGCACAGTTATGTCCTCTCCAAAGAAGTCCCGCGGGCGGTTGTATGCATCTAGCTCCACCTTCTTGCCGATGAGCACCGCCACCAGCGTCTGGACAACCCAGTCGGGGTGTGCCGGACAGCCGGAGATATTTATCACAGGTAAGCCTGCCTTTGACCTGAAGTCCTTGCCCAGGAAGCCTCCGAACTCGCGCTTGTGCCACTGCACACCTGTTGCATCTGTTGGATTTGGCTCTGCCGCAGGTATGTTGCCGAAGGCAGCACATGTTCCAATTGCAAGCACATACTGCGCCTTGGGCGCGAGCTCATTTATCCACTGAGCAAAACTCTTGGGGCCGATAAAGCACGCCATACCTGTGCCGTTTGGCCCACGAGGAATGGCGCCCTCCACTATCAGCACATCCAGCTGCTCCTCGCCTGCGATGTACTTCTCCAGCGTGGCAATAACATCCTTACCGCTCGTGGGGTTTATTGTATTCTGGTAGCTTATTGTAACCCCCAGTTTCTCAATCGCCTGGTATACATCTGGCTGCTGTGCATTCAAAAAAGACACAAGGCAGCCATTATCTGTAGCCCCCTGCATCCAAACCACATTTACCATCTACTCGCCTCCTCTCTACCCTAAAAGAGATGTGTATAATTATGCAAAGCCGTGTATAAAAATTTTTCTTCTTGGCATTAAGCAAATAAATTAATTCGTAAGATTGCTTATGTGCATGGTTGCACACATTTTTACATATTTGCCCTAGCAGTTTTTTTCCCTCATGTTAATCTTCTATATTCCCTCACCCGGCGTAGCTCAACCTGGTAGAGCGGGGGACTGTAGATCCCTAGGTTGCTGGTTCAAATCCGGCCGCCGGGATACATCACTCCAATATCCAGTTTTTTATCCTCTGTGTTTCCCTTAGCTTTTGGTAAATATTTTAAGCACAGAAGTTGTACTATAAGCGATGGAAAGACACAGAACAAAAATTCCTTCCAGAGAATACGCCTTTGGAATTTTCCTGATGAGCATAGGGGTCTTGCTGAATATCTTCTACTGGATGACCGAGATTATCATACGAAAGAAGGGTTTTTATGAGGACTTCATGGAGGACCCCGTGGCTCATACTCTTATAATCCTCTCCATACCCGTGATGATGTTCGTGGGGCACGAGTTCATCCAGGAGCGCAGGCTCAGGGCCCAGGTGGAGGAGGCAGGTCGTATTAAGAAGCTATTCCTGGACATCCTGCGTCATGACCTGCTCAACCCTGCGGGCGTTATAGACAACTATATAGACCTTCTCCTGGAGGATGCGAGGCGGAGCGAGAAGAATGACCTCCTGGCCATGAAGCGCGCCGCGAGAAAGCTTCTGGAGATAATAGATGATGCCACGAAGTTTGCCAAGCTGGAGAACGTAACCCCTGATTTTAAGGAGGTTGACCTGGACAAAATACTCAGGGAGGTTATAGAGGATTTCAAACCCGTGTTTGAGGAAGCGGGAATGAAGGTGGAGTACAGAAGCAGGGGAAGTCTGCCGTTGAGGGCAAGTGTGCTGCTCTATGATGTTTTTGCCAACCTCTTGGGCAACGCCATAAAGTATGCACGGGAAGGGGGCAGGGTGATAATTGAGGTGGAGGATGAGGGGGATAGCTGTGTGGTGAGGGTGAAGGACTTTGGCGAGGGAGTGCCGGATGAGTTCAAGGAGGTTATATTTGAGCGCTTCAAGCGCAAGGAGAAGCGCGGGGTCAAGGGCTCCGGCCTGGGCCTGGCGATAGTAAAGAGGATAGTGGAGATGCATGGCGGCGAGGTGTGGGTGGAGGACAACTCGCCTAAGGGCGCGGTTTTTGTGGTGAGGCTTCCCAAAAGTGCTGAAGATTAAACTTCCCAGTACTCTCTGAGCACCCTCCTGTACTCCTCGAGCCTGTTTTTTATCTGCGGATTCACCTGCATATCTATGCGCTTCTCCTCCCCCTCCAGGTCGAAGAGGCCTGCAAGGGTTGCATACACCCCCTGCGCAAGGGCGTTCTGGCTGTAACCACCCTCCAGGGTAAGGGCCGCTCGCCTGGTGAGTACCCTTATCCTTCTTCCAATCTCATAGTAGCTCCTCTTGCTCAGGAGCATGCCCCCCAGAGGGTCTTCGCGGGCGGTGTCGTAGCCCGCAGATACCAGCACAAGCTGGGGCGAGAACTGCTCGGCTATTGGCAGGGCAATCTCATCCATAGCAAGAAGGTAGCTTCCATCATCTGCCCCGGGCGGCAGTGGAATGTTAACCGTGTAGCCTCTGCCCTCGCCCTCGCCGAGCTCTTTCACATAGCCTGTGCCGGGATAGAGGGGGTGCTGGTGGAGGGAGATAAAGAGCACCTCCGGCGAGGAGTAGAATATGTCCTGCGTGCCGTTGCCGTGGTGCACATCGATGTCGAGAACCAACACCCTCTTGACCATACCCCTCTCTAGGGCGTAGCGCGCTGCTATTGCGATGTTGTTGAACAGGCAGAAGCCCATGGCTTCCTCCTGCGTTGCGTGATGCCCCGGAGGTCTGACAAGGGCAAAGGCATAGCTTCTTTGCATTGCAAGCTCAGCGGCTGTAATTGCACCCCCCGCGGCGAGGAGCGCCACCTCGAAGCTGTCGGGGGTTACGTAGGTGTCCATGCCTATTCTTCCCCCTCCTGCTTCGCTGAGGGTGCGTATGTACTCGTAGTGTCCCTCGCTGTGGACTGCGCACACCTCCCTCTGCTCTGCCCTGCGTGGCTCTGTTATGTCGAGCCTTTCGAGCTTTTCTCTCAGGTAGCCCATTATTGCCCTGAGCCTTGCAGCATTCTCGGGGTGCGAAGCCAGATCATGGCGAAGATACGCATCTGAGTAGACTATCATGCTAACCCCTCACCAGAAAGCGCAGGATATAGTATACCACGCGAAGCGTATCCTTTACCGGGTGGATGTGTGACTTCTCCTCGCCATATATCGTCGATATGGGCACCTCTCCAATCTTAAAGCCCTTGCGCGCAGCTTCGAGAATCATCACATGCTCTATGGCATAGCGCTCCACTCTGAGTTCAAGCTGCCTGAGCTTATCGCCGCGAATGGCGCGGAAGCCGCTCTGGGGGTCGCTTATCCTCTGCCCCGCGAGTATGCTTATTATCCACGAGGTCAGCCTGTTGGAAAGCCTGCGCTGGAAGGGCATGCCCTCATTGCCTGAGAGGAATCTGCTTCCAATGCACAGGTCGTAACCACGGCGAATGCACTCCACGAGTGCAGGAATTTCGCTTGG
>NZ_JBPMGE010000104.1:0-4751 GCF_054014795.1 Candidatus Pyrohabitans sp.
GTATTGCCCGAGGTAAAGGAGGCGATGCTCCCCTACTTCGATGAGCTCTACGCGAATCCCTCCAATCTGCACGACTTTGCACTCAAAGCGAAGCGCGCCCTGGAGGATGCGAGGGGGCATGTTGCCCGGCTTCTGGGTGCGAGGAGCGAGGAGATTGTATTCACCTCAGGCGGAACTGAGGCGAACAATCTGGCGATTAAGGGCGTGGTTCAGGCCAGCAAGCCCAGGGGGAGGCACGTTGTTGTGTCGGCAGTAGAGCACTACTCCATCATGCACCCGCTTCAAAGCCTGGCGCGCGAGGGAGTGCAGGTTACCCGGGTGGGTGTGGATAAACATGGCAGGGTTAACCTGGAGGAGCTTGAGAGCGCTATCCGCGACGACACAATTTTAATCTCTGTCCAGCATGCCAACCACGAGGTGGGCACACTGCAGCCGGTGAAAGAGGTTGCAAAAATCGCCGAAGAGCGGGGGATAACCTTCCACTGCGACGGTGTGAGCGCCGCTGGCATGGTGCCCGCGAAGGTGAATGAGCTGGGCGTCGATATATACACCCTCTCGGCGCACCGCTTCTACGGCCCCAAGGGCGTGGGCGCGCTTTACCTAGCAAGGGGAGTGAGGCTACTGCCCCAGATAGAGGGTGGCATACAGGAGCGCGGATACCGCGCTGGTACTGAGAATGTCGCTGGAATAGTGGGCATGGGAAAGGCGGCGCAGCTTGCGGAGCGGGAGATGCCGCAACGCCTGGAGAAGCTGCACGCGCTGAGGAACAGTTTTATAGAGGCGCTGCGCCGCGAGGTAGGCGACGCCAGGATAAATGGCCATCCCACTGAGGTCAACCCCATGTATGCGCATGTCAGCGTTCCCGGGGTGGAGGGCGAGGCCGTCGCAGCAGAGCTCAGCGCACGGGGAATCTACATAACCACGGGTTCGCCGTGCATGGCGCGGGCAGCAAAGGCGAGTCATGTTCTGGCTGCGATGAGGCTTGGCCAGGAGCTAATCCGCGGCGCCCTGCTCTTCTCCTTTGGAATAACCACGGACGAGACCGAGGTCAGGCGCATTGCAGAGGAAGCAGGCGAGGTTATAAATAGGCTGCGGTGAAGATGAAGCCAAAGCTCAGCGTGGATTGCGTGGGTATGCACTGCCCTGTGCCCCTCTCGAAAGCTGGCGAGGCTTTGCAAAAGCTTGCCCTTGGTGAAGTTCTGGAGATAGTTGCAGACGACGAAGACATACTGGATGACCTGCCTGCATGGTGCAGGGTAACCGGGAACGAATATCTCGGCCACCAGCGCGAGGGCAGAATAATAAGGGCATACATAAAGAGGAAGGTGTGAGAATGAGAAGAGCCTATCTCGATTACGCCTCGACGACGCCCGTAGATGGGCGCGTGGTAGAGGCGATGTTGCCCTACTTCACAGAGAAGTACGGCAACCCCACGAGCTTTTATTCTGTGGGTCAGGAGGCAAAGGCAGCGGTTGAGGAGGCCCGCGCCAAGGTGGCGGAGCTTATCAATGCCCAGCCGCAGGAGATTATATTCACCTCAGGCGGAACTGAAGCCTGCAACCTGGCGGTCAAGGGTTTTGCGCTTAAGAATAAAGGTAAGGGGAAGCACCTCGTGGTCTCTAAGATAGAGCACTTCGCTGTGCTCGAAGCCTGCCGCTGGCTTGCGCAGAGGGGCTTTGAGATTTCCTATCTGGATGTTGACGAGTACGGCATCGTTAAACCCGAGACGCTGGAGGAGGCGATTAAAAGAGACACCATCCTAGCAATAGTGAACCACGCAAACAATGAGATAGGTACAATAGAGCCCATAAAGGAGCTTGCGGAGGTGGCTCAGGATAGAGGCGTAGCCCTCTTCAGCGATGCGTGCATAAGCAACGGCATAGTTGAGATAGACGTGGAAGAGCTTGGTGTTGACATGCTGGCAATGTCGGCACATAAGATGTACGGCCCCAAGGGCGTGGGAGCCCTCTATGTCGCCCGCGGGGTGAGGCTCGAGGCTCTGATGCACGGTGGCGGGCAGGAGAGAAAGCTGCGCTCAGGTACAGAGAATGTGCCCGGCATAGTGGGCTTTGGCAGGGCAGCGGAGATAGCAAAACAGGAGATGCGCTCTGAAGCTAAGCGCTTAGTAAAGCTTCGCGACGATATAATCCGCGAGGTTCTGAAGATAGAGCGCACACGCCTGAATGGACATCCCACGCAGCGTTTGCCGAACAATGCAAACTTCGGCTTTGCATTTATAGAGGGCGAGGGTTTGATACTGGAGCTGGACTTCGCCGGAATAAGCGCCAGCACAGGCAGCGCATGCTCCTCGCCTACGCTGGAGCCGAGTCATGTGCTCACAGCCATAGGGTTGAGCCATGCCGAGGCGCATGGTTCGCTGCGCATTACACTCGGGAGGTTTACCACCCCCGAAGATGTGCAGCAGTTGCTTGATGTGCTGCCGGGTGTTGTGAAGCGCCTGCGCGACATCTCGCCCTTCAAGGGCAGCTTTGAGGATTATGTAGAGGGAACCGAATGGAAAGGAGGCGAGCATAAGCATGTATAGCGAGACCCTGATAGACCACTTCAGGAACCCCAGGAATATGGGGAGGATGGAGAACCCCGACGGCGTGGGGAAGGTGGGAAACCCTGCATGCGGAGATGTGATGTACATCTACATCAAGGTCGGGAAGAACGAGAACGGCAAGGAGGTCATCGAGGACATAAAGTTTGAGACCTTCGGGTGCGCCGCTGCGATAGGCACGAGCAGCATGGTTACTGAGCTTGCCAAGGGCAAGACTCTGGAGGAGGCAGAAAAGATAAGCAAGGCGGACGTCGCCGACGCCGTGGGCGGGCTCCCGCCCATAAAGATGCACTGCTCCCTCCTGGCCAGCGATGGTCTGAAGGCGGCGATTGAGGACTACAGGAAGAGGAAGGCTGGGGGTAAAGATGCCTCTCAGGGGTGAGGAGGTAGCGCGAATTCTTCGCGATGCAAAGCATGAGGGAAAGCTCAGCGATGCCAGCGGCGTGGGAAAGGAGGCTCATCCGCTCTGCGATGACGAGGTGCACTTCTACATCAAGGTGGAGGGCGAGGTTATAAAGGAGGCGCGCTTCGAAGCCTACAACTGTGCCGCCGCCATAGCGAGCAGCGAGATACTCGCAGGCCTGGCCGAGGGCAGGAGCATTGCCGAAGCTGAGAATCTCAGCCTGGCTGACATAGAGCGCGCCGCAGGGGGTTTGCCTAAGATAAACAGGTGCTGCAAGGAGGTTGGTGTGCACGCCCTGAAGAAGGCCATTGCCAGCTACAGGGGGCAGGCGTATAGCTAAGCTGGAGCGCAGGATTGAGAAGCTCAAGGAGGAGCACAACGCAGTAATAGTGGCGCACAACTTTCAGCAAGCTGAGGTTCAGGACCTGGCAGACTTCGTGGGGAACAAGCTGGAGTGCGCCCTTTTTGCAAGGCAAAGCGACGCCAGTGTTGTTGTCGCCTGTGGCATCGACTTCATGGCTGAGCTCATCGCAATTTTAAACCCTGACAAGAGGGTGCTCATCCCCAGCGCTGAGGCGCGCTGTCCAATGGTGGCCATGGTGAGTGTGGAGCAGATTGCAGGCATTAAAGAGCGCTCACCCGAAGCAAAGGTTGTTGGCTACATCAAGGCTAGGGCGGAGCAGTATGCAGCCTGCGACTACATATGCAACCACAGCAAAGCACTTCGCCTGCTTAGGAAGATTGAAGGTAAGGCGATATTCCTGCCGGACCAGTACGTCGGGAGCTATCTCCGCAACTCCACCGGGAAAGATTTAATAATCGCAGAAGGTTATTGCCCGCCCCATGTGCGTATTCTACCGGGAGAGGTGTCTAAGCTTAAGGAGGCTCACACCAATGCGGAGGTGCTTATTCACCCCCAGTGCAGGGGCGATGTGCTTGCGCTCGCCGATCATGTGCTTGATACACAGCAGATGGTGGAGCGGGTTAGAGCCTCCTCCAGCGAGGAGTTCATAGTCGCCACCGAGATAGGGATGAAATACCGCCTTGAGAAGGAGTTTCCTGAAAAGCGGTTCTACTTCCCCAGTGAGCGCGCAAGCTGCAGCAATCACAAGATTACCGACGCCGCCAAGGTGCTGTGGTGCCTCGAGGACCTCGCACCGGAAGTGCGAGTGCCTGAGGAGATAGCCGAAAAGGCAAGGCGTGCAATGCGCGCTGGCGGAATGCTATAGATTGAGGTTGTTATTTTTAGGCATTATTCTTAGCGCCGAGGTGACGGAGTGGTAACGTGGCGGACTGCAGATCCGCTTTTCGGGGGTTCAATTCCCTCCCTCGGCTTGCCTGACCTTACTGTAAATGCCTTGGCATTTAATAGCTGCGAAGGAGAGTGTTTAGTATGGGTGCCAAGGCAGATATATACCACCAAGAGGCTGTTTTTAACAGGACTCTTGAGCGCTACCTAGCTAAGCTATACCCGGAGGACAGGGAGGATATTGAGAGGTTTATTAACGACCTAACAGCCCAAGGATACAGCGCTGCCAGGGTGAACAAATACCTTGCAAGCCTGGCTAGCATAAAGAGGATTCTGGGCAAGCCTTTCAGAAAAGCTAGCTTGGTGGATGTAAAGCGCTTTGCTGCCAAGCTGGAGAGAAGCGACTACAAGGCATGGACCAAGCACGACCTTAAGGTAATTCTAAGACGATACATGCGCTGGCTGGGAAAAGATGATACCGTAAGCTGGATTAAGGTTACATTACCGAAGAATGGCACCTTACCGGAGGAGGTCCT
>NZ_JBPMGE010000105.1:0-13552 GCF_054014795.1 Candidatus Pyrohabitans sp.
GGTATGCCCAGCTCCAGCCAGTGCACCGCCAGTACACGCTTCACCGCACGAGCCGCCAGTGCACCTGCTCCGCCTGTAAAGGCGAGGTAGGCGCAGGTGTGCTGCTTAAAAAGCTTCTCCACTCCGGTAGAAAAGCCCCCCTTGCCTATTATAAGCCTGGTGGAGAACTTCTCCAGAAGCTGTGCCAGGTAGGGCTCCATCCTTGCGCTCGTCGTTGGCCCGGCGGAGAGCACCTCCCATTCTTCGCCCCGCTTCCTCACCAGAGGGCCGCAGTGGTAGACTACATTGAAGCTCGCCGGCACATCCTCTTTACGCATCTCTAAGGCGCGCCGGTGCGCTCTGTCGCGGGCGGTTACGATAGCCCCGCTCAGATAAACCACATCGCCTGCGCGGAGCCCAAGTACCTCTTCTCTGCCCACAGGCGTGCGAAGCTCGTGCCTCACTGCTGCTCCACCACCCACTTCCCCTTTGCCCTGCGCAGCGTAGCCCAGCGGTGCGCCCAGCACTGCACATTCACAGCCACCGGAAGCGAGGCGGTGTGGCAGGCCGCAGCGGCTATCTTCACCCCAAGGCAGGTAGTGCTTCCACCCATGCCCATGGGGCCTATGCCGAGGGCATTGACCTCCTCCAGAAGCTCCTCCTCCAGCCGGGCAAGTTCCTCCCGCTCATTCCTTTCGAACAGGGGCTGGAGCAGTACCTCCTTTGCGAGCTTTGCGGCAAGGTCCAGGGTGCCGCCTATCCCCACGCCCACAATAACCGGCGGACACGGCTTTGCGCCGGCGCTGCGCAGAGTTTCGACTACAAAGCGCTTCACTCCAGCCACCCCCTCGCGCGCCGGAAGCATCTTTGCCCGCGAAACATTCTCACTCCCCGCACCCTTGGCAAGGAAGGTGATGCTCTCCTCATCGCCGCTCTCAAAGTGAATCACGGGCACGCCATGGCCGGTATTGTCGCCTGTGTTCCTCCTGCTTATAGCATCCACCATGCTGGGGCGCAGGGGCACAGCCCGCGTGGCTTCGGCAACCGCCTGCCTAATTTGCTGCTCCACCTCGCCCAGCTCTTTAAAGCCATGAACAAAGAAGATGGGAACGCCGGTGTCCTGGCAGAGGGGGAGGCGGTGTTCCCTCGCATATGCCACATTTTTGAGTATCGTCTCAAGCTGAAGCCTGGCAAGTTCGCTCTCCTCCCGCTCCAGCGCTATCTGCAGCGCCTTTTCAACATCGCCCGGCAGAGAGGTAACCCCAGCGCGAATAAGCTCAACAAGCTTTGAGCGCATCGCAGGTAAATTGAAGCAAGAAAATAAAAAGCTTTGGGAGTAGATAGGGGCATGCTTTCGCGGACAACGCTTGCCAGAGAGGTGGAGGTTGGCTACCTCCGTGCTTCGCCTGCGGAGGAGCTGAGGATTAACGGCATAAAGGCCAATGTGGACAGCGTGTCCCGCTCTGATATCCGCGTCGACCTAGCAGGGCGAAGAAAGGCATACCTGGTGGAGCATGCCCTGGGCTGCCTCTACTTGGCTGGCATCTCCTGTGCAAGCATCACCGGGCTTAGCGGCGTTTATGACATGAGCAGGAAGAGCTTCCGCGATGCCAGGCGCGAGGGTCAACCTCCCTCTACGGTCATCGGCAATGCAAACGGCAAGCTGGATGAGGAGCTTTACCTCAGGCTTAAGGAGGCGGGTGTCAGAAAGCTACCCGGCAGGCTGCGCAGTGTTGAGAGGGAGGTAACACTCAGCCTGCCCGAGGGTGAGATACGTGTATCGCCGAGCAAGAATATCGAAATCTACGTCTTTCGGGGTGATATTGACTATGAGCTTGTGCTTGAGGAAGCCAGCGAGGAGGAGAAGCTCCGCGTTGCGCGTTCAGCTACACCCTACCTGTGGGGCTACTCAATAGAAACTCTCCCCCATGTCGCCGGCGATGTGCTGGGCGACATCTTCGCCCTGGGCAGGTTCGGCTCTGGAAGGGTAGAGATATCTCCTGGACGGGAGTATCACCGACTCACCATAGGCGCCCTCAGGAAACTTCTCGCCTAGTGCGAGGCACACGCGGCTATGAAGCTCTTAAGGAAATCCCTGCTTCCCGCAAAGTGCAGGTGCATATAGCTCGCCAGGGTGGCATTGCTAATAAAGCCGTCGCGGTGGTCAGAGATACCCACGCCCCGCTGTAGAGAGTAGGCAAAGGAGATATCGCCGGCGAAGTCGGCAATTCTCGAGTAATGGAACTCGTGCCCCTTTAAAATCTCTCCCTCCCTGAAGAAGGGCGTATTTAGCGCAGCCCTCGCCAGTGTGTACCTCACAGCCTGAAGCTTCGGTGTCATCTCAGCAACAGCGTCAAAAACACCTGCCATCTCATGCGCCTTCCCCTCCAGGTCGAGGAGTTCTCTGGTTAGATACATCATCCCCCCGCACTCGGCATAGATGGGCATGCCCTCCTCGCTCTTCTTTCTTATCTCCCTCATCAACTTTCTGTTTTTAGCTATCTCCGGTGCGTAAACCTCCGGGAAGCCACCGCCTATGTAGAGCCCATCCACCTCTGGCAGGGTCTCATCGCCGATGGGCGAAAAGAACACCACCTCGGCGCCGGCGCTGCGCAGGAATTCAATATTCTCCCAGTAGTAGAAGCTGAAAGCCCTGTCGAGGGCGACCCCCACTCTGACCGTGGGCTCCTCCCCCTCCTCCACAGGGGGTTCAGGCAGCGAAGGCGCATCTCTCGCGGCGCGCATAATCGCCTCGAGGTCAACATGCTCCCTCACAAACTCAGCCAGTCTGGGGTAAAGCTCCTGCTCCTGACGCTCCGCAGCAGGAATTAAGCCCAGGTGCCGCTCCGGGATTTCCACATCGCTGTTTCTGGGCAGCCAGCCCAGAATAGGTAAGCCTGTTTTGCTCTCAATCGCCTCGCCCAGCATCCTTGCGTGACCCTCACTTCCCACATTGTTAAGCACAACACCCGCGAAACTGAGCTCCGGGTCGAAGCTCTTATAACCGCTCACCAGCGCTGCTATGCTGCCCGCAATCTTCGAAGCATCCACCACCAGCACCACAGGCGAGGAGGTAAGCTTTGCTATGTGGGCGCTGCTCCCCTCGTAGTTCCCAGAGATGCCGTCGTACAGCCCCATAGCACCCTCTATCACCGCCAGCTCTTTACCCTTTGAGCCTCGAAGTAAGGACTCCACCACACCGCCCTCGCCCATTAGCCAGGTGTCCAGATTCCTCGAGGGTTCGCCTATCGCTCTGGCATGGTGGCCGGGGTCTATATAATCCGGGCCCACCTTAAAGGGCTGGACCTTCATCCCTGCCTCTGCAAGAGCCCTGATTACCCCTGTGACAACTGTGCTCTTGCCGACGCCGCTCCTCTCACCGGCGATGAGTATACGGGCAATCTTCATGCACAGCCTTTTTATTTCCAGAGAATAAAACCTTAGCGTTGAGTGATTGCCATGGGCCTTACCTTTGAGGAAAGTGCAAAGGTGGTGATGTTCGCCGGTAAGGGAGGTGTGGGAAAGACCACATTGAGCGCCGCCACTGCCGTGCACTTCGCCGGCAGAGGCCTAAAAACCCTCATTCTCACCTCAGACCCCGCGCCTTCGCTGAGCGATATATTCGAGCAGGAGGTGGGCGATAGCATTGCAGAGGTTTCTCAGAACCTCTACGCCCTCGAACTCAGCAGCGAAGAGGTGCTTCGCCGCTGGAAGCAGAAGTTTGGAGGTGAGGTTTATGAGGTTCTCTCCTCCCTCGTGCCTGTGCAGGAGGAGATTATCGACTACATAGGCAGCGCCCCGGGGATAGACGAGGAGTTTATGCTGGACTACATCGCAGGCTTGGTGAGGGAGGGTGATTATGACAGGATAGTGTGGGACACCGCGCCAGCAGGGCATACGCTGCGCCTGCTCAGGATGCCCATAATCTTTATAGAGCACCTCGACGAAGCCGCTAAGGTATACCTGCGCCTCTACTCGGCGATGCTGAAAATCCGCGACACCCTCGGGTTGAAAAAGCCCAGGAGAGAGATATTCGACATAATCGCCGGGTGGCGTGCCCTCGCCGAGGAGCTTCTGGAGTTTCTGAGGTCACCGCAGGTGGAGGTGATTCCAGTGGGCATACCCCAGGGGCTGAGTGTCTCCCAGATCAGGAGGCTTATGCGCGAGCTGGACAGCTTTGGAATAAGGGTCAGGAAGATTGTAATGAACAGCGTGGTGACAGAGCCGGAGTGCGAATTCCACCGCACCGCTGCGCAGGCACAACAGAGATACCTGAAAGAGTTGAGAGAAGCCTATCCGGAGGTTAGGATGGTGGAGGTACCTCTCCTGCCCCACGAGGTCAAGGGTCTGGAAAGCATAAAGGAGATTGAAAGTCTGCTGTTTGAAGACCCTCAACCTCAACCAAAAATTATATAAGTTTTTTTAATATACTTTAAGTTGAACTTCCACAAAAAGAGGAGGTAGGACACATGACGAACAAGGTGACAGGAATTATTATTGCGGTTTTGGCCATTGCCCTGGTGGGTACACTGGTCTATATGGGAAACGTATCCACCACATACACGCAGCAGATTGAGAAGAAGGACAAACAGATAGCAAGCCTTAAGGCTGAGCTGAACAAGATGAAGGCTGAGCTTGCCTCCGTAGAGGAGGAAAAGCCAGCGGCTGCACCCTCTAAACCAGCCGCGGAGATAAAGTGTGCTGATTGTCATGGTGATGTTTCAACCTTCCATGAGATTGCCACGCTTATGAAGGTGGACGAAGCCAAGGGTGCTGAACCCAGAATATGCACCACATGTCACGGCGAGAAGATACACAAGATACACGAGAAGAAGATTGAAAACCTGGGCGTGAAGATGTGCCAGACATGCCATATGACCGAAGAAGGCGAGTTCCGTGTGCCTCAGAAGCGTGAGGGAGAAGTTCTGGTATGCCAGCTCTGCCACTTTGACGGCAACTACATAAAGATACACAAGGCAAAGTGCGAACGCTGCCACTACGGCAAGCCCCAGGAGATCCACAAACCTATTCTTGAAAACAGATACAAGGAGATAGCTTCTCTTTAGAGAAGCTAATCTTCTTTTAATTTATTTTTCTTCTCAGCGTGGGGGATGTAGCAGTATATAGCCTCGGGGATGATCTTAAGTATATCTCTCAGGGAGATTATACCCACTATCTTGCCATCCTTCTTCACGAATATGTGCCTTATATTGCGCTCACCCATCTTTCTTGCTATATTCAGAACATTTTCGCTGTAATCCACCGCAATAACAGGAGATGACATAAGCTCTGCTGCGATGGTAGCGTGCTTCTCCATTGCGGTGCAGCG
This sequence comes from Candidatus Pyrohabitans sp., assembly GCF_054014795.1. Classification (NCBI taxonomy): domain Archaea; kingdom Methanobacteriati; phylum Candidatus Hydrothermarchaeota; genus Candidatus Pyrohabitans; species Candidatus Pyrohabitans sp. The sequence goes on from NZ_JBPMGE010000105.1 coordinate 5,309, forward strand.
CGTAAAGTCCCTGTCTGTTATTATCCCCACAATCCTACCCTCCTCTGCGACTGCGACGCTGCTTATGTTCCTCTCAAGCATGAGCTTTGCAACATCGCTTATTTTGGTATCAGGTGCGATGCCAACTATCTCAGGATTCATAAGCAGGGATGCATCAAAACTTATCTGCATATCCTCGTCCTTCCTCAACTTCCTTCCTCCTGAGATATATATTGTCTCTTGTACAACAAATAAATTTTGTTTCAATGGCGTAAAAGAGAAGTTTACATTTTTGCTACCACTGCAGTGTTATTGCTCCCTCCGGGCATGCTGCGACACACTTTGCACATGCGAGACACCAGGTCAGGTCCTTTACAACACATTTCTTTGCGTCGCCCTCCCCGCGAATCTCCCATATCCTCGGCCCCTTGGGGCAGGCGGCCTTGCATGCGCCGACTCCACGGCACTTGGCGGGGTCAACATGAATGCGGAACAACAGCAGGCTCTCCTGAAGCTTTATATCCTTCGCAAACGTGGTTATTCTCATGAGAAAACTTTTCGAAAATGATAAAGCGATAATCGGCGTTGTCCACCTCCTTGCGCTTCCCGCATCGCCCCGCTTCAAGGGTGAGGAGGAGCTGCGCAGGCGTGCACTCAGCGATGCTCTTGCACTCTACCATGGCGGTGTAGACGCACTCCTCTTCGAGAACTACGGCGATGTGCCCTTTTCACCGGGCAGAGTGGAGTCCCATGTTGTGGCGTACATGAGCTCCATAGCGGAGGAGGTTAAAAGGGAGGTACCCCTACCCTTCGGCGTGAATGTGCTGCGCAACGATGCCCTCGCTGCCCTCGCAGTCGCCAGCGCGACGGGTGGCGAGTTTATACGTGTGAATGTGCACACAGGCGCAAGACTCACCTGGGAGGGTATAATTCAGGGGCAAGCACAGGAAACACTGCGCTACAGAGCAAGGCTGGGCAGTGGCGTAAGAATCTTTGCTGACGTAGCGGTGAAGCACTCTTGGCCGCTCGCAAGCATTAGCCTCGAGGAGGAGATATTGAGCAACGTGGAGCGCGGGCTGGCAGACGCTGTCATTCTCACTGGCGGCGCAACTGGAGAGCCACCCAACGTAGAAGAGCTCAAGCGCGCAAGCCGCGCTAGCAGCGTCCCTGTTATTGTAGGCAGTGGACTGAGCGCAGAGAACTGCTCAGCGTTGCTCAGCTTCGCTGATGCCGCAATAGTGGGCACCAGCTTAAAGGAGGGCGGGAAGATAGAAAATCCTGTGAGCGAGGCGAGGGTTAAGGCACTGATGCAAGAAGTGGCGAAGCTGAGGTAGCTCAGTTCTACTTCTCAGCGAGCCCCATACCCCATCTCCGCATCAGCGCAATGACGATGAGCAGGCTGGCAAGCACCGAGCTGCCTGCCAGAAAGAAGGCGGCGGCGAAGCCATAGCTTTCTGCCACAACTCCGGCGACCGCCGGTCCAAAGGCAAAGCCCAGAGAGCCACTGAAGTTGAACCCTCCCATCGCCGCGCCCCTCGACTCGCGGAGCGCAAAGTCCCCGCTGAGTGCAGCCGAAGCGGGAAGCATCACCGCGGCCATGATGCCAGCGATGAAGAGCGCACCCGCTATCGCAGGAGGGTACAGCACCCCCACCAGCGAGATGCACACCGCGTATACAACGCTTCCGGCGATGAGGGGCTTAAGCCTGCCGTACCTGTCCACGGCGATGCCGCCCACATACTGGAGCAGCGCAAAGGGCATGAGGAAGGAGGAGAGGTACATTCCTATCTGCCTGGGATTCATCTCATAGCCAACCCCCAGCATTATGGGAAAGACACTCACAAAAAAGCCCGCGGTGAACCTGTCGATGAAGGAGAAGATGTAGGGAATCGCAAGTTTCTTCCTCTCAGCGAGGAGCGAAAAGCTGCGCAGTGCAGAGCGCGAGGCCTCTGCGGGAGTGTCCTTGAGAAACAGGGCAAGCAGGAAGGCGAGCAGGATTATGGTGGAGGCGGCGTAGAAGGGCAGCACCGGTTCAACCTCGCCGAGCACGCCGCCGGTGGGCGAGCCGAAGGCCATGCCGGTGGCGATGCCCATTCCCACGACCCCCATGCCCCTGCCGTATTTCTCCCTTCCGGCTATGTCAAGCACCATGGCCATGGCTATGGAGTACACCATAACTGTGAATATGCCCTCTATGAACCTGAAGAGCATCAGAAACGCCAGATTGGGGGCATTGGCCTGGAGGAGGAGCATGACAGAGTTGCCAAGAAGCCCAACGAGGATGAAGGGCTTCCTCCTGCCCATCCTGTCGGAGACCGCGCCCCACACGAGGGCGAAGACCGCATACGCTATCAGGTTGACCGCCACGAACATGCCCGCCTGGGCTATGCTCGCCCCGTATCTGTCCATTACGTAGTGCTTCACCACCGGGTAGATCATGGTGACGCTGAAGAGAAGCAGGAAGCATATTACCGCAAGGTGGGCAAATACCCTCATACTCTTATCTAAGCTTTATATGCCACATAAAAGCTTACCGCTCTCCAGCGGCGCCAAATATAAATACCCCGCCCGCGAATACGCAGAGCATGAAGAAGGAGCGCGCCGTTATCACGGTCATCGGCGAGGACCATCCGGGTATTATTGCCGCCGTCACCAGTGCATGCGCCGAGCTTGGGATAAATATCGAAGACCTGAGCCAGACGGTGGTGCAGGGGCTGCTGACGATGACGCTCATCGTGGACATAACCGGCAAGGAGCTACGCGAGCTTCAGCGCCGCCTTGAACGCGTGGCAGAGGAGCAGCGGGTTAAGATAATCGCCCAGCATGAAGATATCTTCCGCTATATGCACCGCATTTAGGGTGAGGGTATGCTCGAGAGGGAGGAGATTCTTGAGACGCTGCGCATGATACTTGTGGAGCGCCTTGACATTCGCACAGTAACGCTGGGGGTGAGCCTCAAGGACTGCGCCTCCAGCGATACAGAGGAAACCTGTGAGCGAATTGAGAAGAAGCTTCTAAACGTTGGAGAGCGTTTGGTGAGCGAGGCCAAGGCGCTGGAGGAGAAGTACGGCATCGCCATAGTGAACAAGCGCGTTGCGGTTACGCCGCTCGCGAACATCATCTCGCCTTCGCTGAGGGGGCTTGATGAGGAAGGAGCAGAGGAAGCGGCAGTGCGCGCTGCCCTCGCCCTGGAGCGAGCGGCCGAGAGGCTGGGCGTTGATTTTATAGGCGGCTTCTCGGCGCTGGTGGAGAAGGGCTTTACCCGCGGCGACGAGGCGCTCATAAGCGCAATACCCGAGGCGCTGAGCAAAACGCAGAGGGTGTGCAGCTCCGTCAACGTCGCATCGACGAGGGCGGGGATAAATATGGATGCGGTGCTTCGAATGGGGGAGGTGGTCAAGCGCACCTCTGAGCTTGACTACAGGAGCTGTGCTCGCCTGGTTACCTTCGCCAACGCGCCCGGAGACAACCCCTTCATGGCGGGTGCCTTCCACGGCGAGGGGGAAGGTGAGGCGGCGCTCAACGTGGGCATCTCAGGTCCGGGCGTTGTTCGTGCGGTGCTGGAGAAGCACAGCGACGCCAGTCTTGGGGAGGTGGCTGAGGTTATCAAGCGCACCGCCTTCAAGATAACCCGCGTGGGCGAGCTTATAGGCAGGGAGCTGAGCAGGAGACTGGGGGTTAGCTTTGGCATCGTGGACCTTTCCCTAGCGCCCACGCCCTTCCCGGGCGATAGCGTGGCAAAGATAATAGAGGCCATGGGAATTGCGAGGTGCGGCGCTCCGGGGAGCGTGGCCGCCCTCGCCCTTCTCGTGGACGCTGTGAAGAAGGGTGGTACTATGGCGACCAGCTACGTGGGCGGGTTGAGCGGCGCCTTCATACCTGTTAGCGAGGACGCTGGCATGGCAGAAGCAGCGAAGGAGGGCGCGGTAACCATCGACAAGCTCCTTGCCATGACCAGTGTGTGCAGCGTGGGCTTGGATATGCTTGTCCTGCCCGCGAAGACCAGCGCGAGTACAGTCGCAGGCCTAATCGCAGATGAGGCCGCGATAGGCGTGATGAACAGCAAAACCACCGGCGTGAGGGTAATCCTCGCTGGCAAGGAAGGCGAGCGCATAGATTTAGGAGGCCTGCTGGGCTACTCCTACGTCATGCCGGTGAGCGAGCGCTCCTGCGAGGCCTTCGTAAGGCGCGGCGGCAGGATACCCTCGCCGATTCACGGGCACAGGAATTAAGTGACCTCGTTAAAACATCCCAATAGGTTATGCCAAAGACCATAACAATAGAAGTTCCGGAATGGATGGATGAGGAAAAAGTTAAGGAAATCATAAACAAATACAGGAAATATTCGGGCAATCTCGATTTAATACTGGCATTCAGAGGAGCCAAGTTAGATGAAAAAAGTTTAAAAGAGATAAACAAGATGTTTGAAACATGGAAGCAGTCCTTGACACCTCAGTGATAATAGCAATAGCCAAAAACAATGAGGAGGTAATTGAAGAACTGAAAAGTTTCAGGGGATGGAAATTCTATATTACTTCAATTACAAATTTTGAGTTAAAGGTTGGATTCCTGTCTGAAAAGGAGAGGGCCATATTAGAAGCGATACCCAAACTCCCTTTTGACGAGAGAGCCTCAGATGTAGCCTCTGAGGTGTTTAAAAATCTAAAGACAGAAGGAAAAATTCCGCCACTGAAAGACCTTTTTATTGCATCTATTGCAATAGCAAACAACAAACCTTTAGTTACCTGTGATATTGATTTCGAAACGTTTAAAGAAAATGGACTAAAAGTGATGCTTCTCCCAGAAGCGAAATAATTTGACGTCCAACGCATATCCGTCCGGAAAATCCCCCCATCCACGGGCACAGGAATTAGCCATAAGATACTTTTAAGTAGTTGCGGGAAAAATTTTTAAGGGAATGACGGTGGAAATTGCACGAAAATGGTTCAAACAGGCTCTGCACGACCTGAAAATTGCTGAGAAAAACATTGAGATTGAAGGATATGATGTTGCAGCGTTTCTTGCCCACCAAGCTGTGGAAAAGCTGTTGAAGGCAATTTTTGCATTAGAGGGTGAGAAGGTACCCAAGACGCACTACATTGATGAAATGGCGTATAAACTTGGAGTCTCAGAGGAGGCAATTGCGCACATCCTTGGACTTACTGCAGATTATACCCTTGCAAGGTATCCCGACGTTAGCGATGAGGTTCCTTATAGACAGTATGATGAAGAGATTGCAAAAGCGAAGGTTGAGTCTGCTAAAAGTGTTTTCAGGATTTTAAAGGATAGATACAGGGTGCTGGTGGAGGAAGAAAATGGGTGATGTGTGGCTCGACAAATTCCAGAAGGAGGCTTTGCCGAGAATTGTAAGGGAATTTAAGCCGATTAAGGTCATATTTTTCGGCTCGAGGGTGAAGGGGGGCGCGAGGGAAGATTCCGATATAGACGTCATTATAATATCTGAGGCGTTCAGAGGTATTCCCTTCATCAGGAGGATGGAGAGGGTTCTGAAGGTGGCGAGGTTTCCGAAGCACGTGGATTTCCTGTGCTATACTCCCGAGGAGTTTGAGAGGATTAAGAATTCATCGGCGGTAGTTCAGGAGGCTATGGAGGAGTACGTGGAGGCGGCTCTTTAGGCTTTTAGGGTGCATACCCATGAACATCCTCATCTTCGGCGCTGGAGCGATGGGCTCGGTGTTTGGCGGCTTCCTCTCTCGCGACCATAGCGTCACACTGATAGGCAGAGATAGGCACATGCGCGCCATTGCCGAGCGGGGGCTGCGCATCTCGGGTATATGGGGCGGACACACCTTCACGCGCTTAAATGCGCTGACCTCAGTGGAGCAGATTCCTTCGCGGGAACGCTTCGATTTAATAATGATTACCACCAAATCCTACGACACAGCAAGGGCGGTTGAGGAGGTCGCTCCGCTTGTGGACGAGGACACCGCCGTTATGTCGATGCAGAACGGCATAGGCAATGAGGAGGTAATAGCGAGGGTCGTTGGAAGGCAGAACACGATGGGGGGAATGGCGATATTCGGCGCTCGTCTGATAGAGCCGGGGCACGCGGAGGTTACGGTCTACGCCAGCGAGTGCTTAGTGGGCGAGCTGGAGGGCGGGCTCAGCGAGAGGGCACAGCGGCTCACCTCTGCCTTTACCAGCGCGGGTATTCCCACCAGGGCGAGCGAGGACATAATTAGAGACAAGTGGCTCAAGGCCTTCTACAACATCGCCCTGAATCCGCTCTCCGCCATTCTCCGCGTGCCCTACGGTGAGCTCGGAGAGATGCCGGAGACGCTGAGCTTAATGCGGGCTATGCTCAGGGAAGCCTTCCAAGTCGCCCTCGCCTGCGGGATTCGCGTAGAGTACACCTGGGAGGAGTACTATGAGCACCTCCTCAGGGACCTGCTCCCACCGACGGCCAAGCACATAAGCTCTATGCTCCAGGACATAGAGAGGGGCAAGAAAACCGAGATCGACTACATGAATGGCGCCGTCGTTGGGCTGGGGAAGAGGCACAGCATTCCCACTCCGGTTAATGAGACCATTACGAAGATAGTTAAAGCCCTTGAGCAGGGGGCTATCGCCACGAAATCAAGGCCATGAGGTGTCTGGGCGAAGGCGGTGCGCGCATTTAGGTCTGGCGGAGGACAAAAGAAATTTAAGCCTGTTTCAACATAATTTATAACAGGGAGGTGGTATGGTTGGTTAAGACTCCTGAGCAGATGGTTGAGGAGGCAGGGAATATAATTGAGGAGATTTCTGAGAGGGCGGGGGCAGGAGAGCTCGACAACAAGATGATTGCCGCCCTGCTGAGCAAGACTGCACGCCTCCTGAAGGAGCTTGCGGAGGCGCATGCGCTTCTCCACCAGCGCGTCGACGTGCTGAGTGAGAAGCCGTAGCTTACTCACCGCTCGCCCTCGTTGCCACGAAGCCACTGGTTACGAAGCGGTACGCCGAGTAGGCAGCGACTACGCCCTCGGCGACGCCCACTATCGCCTGCTTGAAGCTGCTCGCCACCACATCGCCAGCCCCGAAGACCCCCGCTATATTCGTGCGCGAATCCCTGTCTATGATTATCTCCCCCTTCTCATTTGTTTCCACGCCCAGCTTTTTCGCCAGCTCACTCTGAGGTTCGCCGCCTATGGCAACGAAGACCGCATCTAAGCTAAGTTTCCTGCTTCCCCCGTACTCTCTGTCGAGCACAACACTGTGCAGCACGCGGTCGCCTTTAACCTCGAGGATGTTCGCGCGGTATATCACCTCTATCCTATCGTTCTCCTCAATTCTGCGCAGGTTGGGCGGCTCGCCGCGGAGCTTCTCACCGCGGTATATTATGTAAACCCTGTGCGCATACTCCGCCAGGAGGAGCGCCTCCTTCGCTGCGCTGTCACTCCCACCTACGACGGCAACCACCTTATCTTTAAACAGCGGACCGTCGCAGAGGGCGCAGTAGTAGACGCCCCGGCTCTCATACTCCTCTGCGCCCTTTGCGGGCAGCTTTCTGTGCCTCGTTCCGGTGGCAAAGATGAGCGTCTTACCCTCGTAGGCTTCATCTTCATCGGTAACCACGCGGAATCCCTCTGCGGTCCTCTCCACATCTACAGCGCGAGCTTCCACTAGCTCCACGCCGTACTCCTCCGCATGCTCCAGCAGGCGCTGCGAAAGCTCCTCGCCGGAGATTCGCTTAAAGCCGGGATAGTTTTCCACCAGCTGCGTGGTAGCTATGAGCCCGCCAATTTCCTCCCCTATTATAAGTGTGCGCATGTTCAGCCTGCCCGCGTACATACCAGCCGCCAGGCCAGCGGGCCCCGCGCCAAGTATAATTACGTCGTACATTTTTGCACTCATGTGGATATGTATAATCATACTTTATTTAAAAACCCTCCTCGAAACCGAAAGGGATTTATCTCTCCACGAGGTTCTTAATTTAATGCAGACCTGGAAGAAGTTTGAGTACAGGATAAAGGATTTCTTTATATCCCGGGGCTACAGCGCAAGCAGAATTCCGCTGAGCGGCTCGGCGCCGGTGATAAAGAGCGACGTCATCGCCGAGAAGGGCGGGCTCAGGCTCAGGATAGATGCAAAGTCCACGCGGAGCGGGGAGAGCATCCGCATCTCCCGCGCTGCGCTGGAGAAGATACGCAGTGAGGCAGGTGAGGATGAGGTTCCACTGCTGGTCTTCTCCTTCTACAGGCACCGCAAACTGTATGCGATTATAGGCGAAGCCCTTCATCTTGGCATAAAGTGGAGGGAGAAGAG
>NZ_JBPMGE010000106.1:0-2634 GCF_054014795.1 Candidatus Pyrohabitans sp.
GTTACTAAAATTTTTTACAGTGTGAGTGTTGTCACAGGATTATAGTAACAAAAAGTGACTAAAAGGAGGTGATGAGTATGTGGAGGAGAAGGAGAATATTTGACGATTTCTTCCGCGAGCTGGAGGAGATTGACAGACTCTTCGACAGGATGTTCGAATCCATGCGCACATGGCATGGTATCAATCTCGAGGAGCCTCTCTACTGGGGATTCTCTGTACGGGTAGGACCGAGTGGTGTACCCGAGATCCAGACCTTTGGCAATGTGGAGACTGCGCCTACACTCCGCGCAGGCGTTCGCGAACCCTATATTGAGACCATGATTGACGAGAAGAAGCAGGAACTGGTGGTAACCGCGGAGCTTCCCGGTGTAAGAAAGGAGGACATAAGGTGAAACGCCACAGAGAGCGAGGTTGTGATAGAGGCTGAGCGCGATGGCAAGAAGTATCGGAGGGTAGTTGCGCTTGACGCAGAGGTTGACCCTGACACAGCAAAGGCAAGGTACAACAACGGCATACTTGAGATAAAGTTCAAGCTGAAGTCAACTCCCAGAAAGGGTTCCAACATAAAAATTGAGTAAAGGGGGTGGTGGAATGATGCCAGCTGTGTGGGAGGAGATCCGAAGACTTGAGGAAAGGATGAACCAGCTGTTCCGCGAGCTGTGGAGCAGCTTCCCCAGGGAGGAGCGCTTCCCTGCCGAAGGGGTGCGCAGCCCCTTCTGCGACATTCAGGAGACTGAGAAGGAGGTTATCATAACCGCGGAACTTCCCGGTGTAAGAAAGGAGGACATAAGGTTAAACGCCACAGAGCGCGGGGTTGAGATAGAGGCAGAGGTGAAGCACGAGGAGGAAGAGAAGGAAGCTGGCTATCTCCGCAGGGAGAGGCAGTACTCCAGGTTTTACCGCAGCATCGCTCTACCTGCGGAGGTTGACCCCAGCAAGGCAAGGGCAACCTACAAGAATGGCGTGCTTGAGCTTCGCTTGCCCAAGGTACATGCCGAAAAGAAGACCAGCATAAAGGTCGAGTAGATTTTATTTCCTTTTTTCTTTCCACTCTCTGAGCATATCCTCATGGCGCTGGCATAGCTCCGGCTGTGAAAACTGGGCTTCTATGAGCTCTTCCTGCCAGTGGGCATTGTACAGCCTGCACCGCTTATTTTCGCAGAAAGCCTCGCCGAAGAGCTGATAGAATAGCGCCTGCAGAGCATAGCCTTTGAGCACCTCGCCTATGCGCGGGTCATCGTAGTCTATAATTTTTTGCCTGAGCTTCTGCCTGAGCTGAGCCTCGGCAATGGCATCTTCGCCGAGGATACGGCGCTGAAGGTAGTATTCTCGGGGCTTAGCAGGTGCCTCCACTATACCGGTGGCAGAGATTATGGCCGGGTAGCCCAGGATAATTGCGCGGGCGTGATAGCGCCTGTCATCGCTGTCGTAGGTGGCAAGGAGACGGGAGGTTAATACCAGATGCACCTTCTCAAGCCTTACCTCCTCTTCAGGCATGAGGCTGCGCATGTAGCTCTGCAGCGCAAAGCCGTCGTAGAGCACACCACCCATCCTCGCCCTGCCGGTAAGCAGGCGCAGCTCGTATTTAACCTCGCCGTAAAGTGGCTCCTCCCCAGCTATTGGTTTGGAGGGGTCGAAGACGCGCAGGCTGGCGAGCTTTCTCGCCGCCTCTTCCATATCCTCTGCAAACCTCGAGAAGAAACCTTCTCTCAGATGCACATGGGCGCGTCTGAACCTCTCCTCAAGGTAGTGCGCCAGCTCAGATAGCTGCGCTTCACCGCTCAGCTCGTCGTATATGTAAATCTCCATCTTACCCTTCGAGCATCTCCAGCGCCGCCTTCGCCGCCTTCTTACCGGAGAGCAGCATTGCCCCGAAGGTTGGACCCATTCGCGGCAACCCGTATACGGTAGAGACCGCCATGCCCGCGACGATTAATCCGGGATGGGCCTCGCCGGTGTGCTCAACCACCGCATCTTCGCTGCGCTCTACCCACATGGCGCCGTAGCCGCGCACCTTCATGAGCCCGCGCCTCACAAGGGCACTCACCACCTCTGCGTCGTGACCTGTGGCGTCTATGACCACCTTCGCTTGAAGCGACACAGGGTCGACACAGGTTATCTCGCGAGGAAGCGCTGAGATGGGCGTCCAGTTTATCACAACCCCTGCGACGCGGTTGCCCTCGCGCAGCACCACGTCATCAACACGGGTCATGTTGAGAATCTTTGCACCTGCGTCGCAGGCTGCAGCGATGAGCTTTGAGCACGCGTGCGGCCCATCGGTGACATACAAACCTTTGACGTACTCCTGGTAGGGCACGCCTATCTCGTCCAGTACCTCCTCTCCAGGGGAGCGCACAGTAACCTTGTTCATCAGATAACCGCCTATCCAGAAGCCTCCGCCCAGATAGTTGTTCCTCTCGATGATGAGCGTCTTAACCCCTTTTGAGGAGAGCTCCTTGGCAGCCACCAAACCTGCGGGTCCGCCGCCCACAATTATAACATCACTCTCAGCATGCTCGCTGAGCATGCGAGAGAACTCGCCAACTATAGCCTGAGTGACATCCTTCTCTTCCACCTTTTCGAAGAGCATATTACCAACCTCTGTAGCTTTGCATAACCTAACCAGCACAGCAA
>NZ_JBPMGE010000107.1:0-15248 GCF_054014795.1 Candidatus Pyrohabitans sp.
GCACCATGACAGCCTCACGAGCTGTGATAATAACGTTGGAGCTGAGCGAAATCTCTTTCTGTATGAGAAAGTGTCTCATCTTAATAGCCGTCACATTGTTTATGTACAGCGCAGACCAACCCGCATCGCCTGAAAGTAATGTCAGCAATGTCTCATACCAGCTTCGTTACTGCGAACCGTATATTGCATATAGGTAGTTGTCACTTCCACCGGTATAGATCGTCCCATCAGCACCTATTGTAGGAGTATAGAATACCACCCCTGTGACAGTGTAGTCCCACTTGAGCGTGCCGTTGTGGGGATTCAGAGCAAGGAAACTCCCGCCGGATCCAGGGATATAGATCGTCCCATCAGATCCGATTGCAGGAGAAGAACTACCAAGGACTCCAACAGACTGCCACTTGAGGGTACCGTTGGGATTCAGAGCAAGGAGAATAGGATATGGGGTACCAACATCTACCGCAATATAGATCGTCCCGTCAGACCCGATGGCAGGCGATGCTCCTATATGTCCTCCGGTATCGTACCGCCACTTAAGGATACCGTCAGGATTCAGAGCATAGAAATAGTGGTCCCATGCTCCGAAGTAGATCGTCCCGTCAGACCCGATTGCAGGGGGAGCGCTCACGGTTCCAGTTTTATGCTTCCATTTAAGGGTGCCGTCGGGGTTTACCGCATAAAAATAGTCAACGTTGTTCCAAGTATTCTCCGATGCTCCGAAGTATATCGTTCCGTCAGACCCGATTGCAGGAGAACCGTAGATAGCAGGTAGGTCGCCTTCCACCTCATAACGCCACTTGAGAGCACCGTTGGGGCTTAGGGCATAGAGGTGGTTGCCTAGTGGGGTTACATAAATCGTCCCATCAGACCCGATCGCAACGGAACTGCCCGAAGATATTGAGAAACCCTCTTCATTATACTTCCACTTGAGGGTGCCGTCGGGATTCAGAGCATAGAGGTTGTCGATAAACACATCCTCCGCTCCTCCGAAGTATATCGTCCCGTCAGACCCCACTGCAGGGGAGGTCTCCACTGAGTATCCAACTTTATACTTCCACTTGAGGGTGCCGTCGGGGTTTACCGCGTAGAGGTAGCCGTCCTCTGAACCGACATAAATCGTCCCGTCAGACCCGATTGCAGGGCGGTGACGGACATAGCCTCCGGTCTCATACGCCCACTTGAGAGTACCTTCCATCCCACCGGTGATTGTACTCGCACCTGATTTTTCTGAACTCTTAAGCAGGTCTGGTTCCACCATGCTCAGGTACAGTTTGTAATATTCCTCTCCCAGAACCTCCTGAGGGTCGGGTTTCTCGGGCCAAGTCGCTTCAAGTCTCATCTTTTTTGCCCTCTCATAGCAAGCATAGGCGAGTTTTTGCTGAATAGTTGCCAGCTTAGCCTCTTCTTCTGTAGCCTTGCCTTCCCAGTAGCTGTTGATAATCTCCTGCTTTTCCCTCATGTGGCTGTACCACCACTCCTCGTCCGCCCCTGAGCCCTCGGCACATTCCCCCGTCTCTACGCAGGGTGAGATGCACTCCTCGTAGTTTATTCCCATTAGTTTGCGCCCTTGAGGAACACCTTCAGATGGAACTTCTTGCTGCTCCGGAGTGGTGAATTCCTCCGTCTGTCTCTTTGAGGCAGCTTTCTGTGACGCTCCTGACTCAACCGATTTTCCCCCAGTCGTCACCGGCATCGCACCACCAAGTTTGATGAGGTAAATGTCCCCGGGGTCACCGGTATAGGAGTTCCTGCCGGTGAACACTATGGCACTTCCTCCGTTTGCCATGTTTTTGCCGCCATACCAGTCGACAATATTCGGCGCCCCATTTTCACCCGGCGAAAGGACCCTCATCTCTCCTGTCCCGTCTATGTTTATGATGTGCAACCCATCCAAGACCCTCTGGCGATATGTGGCAAATACCACCTTGGTGCCGGAGGGGTCCGCATACCTGTACCAGGTTTTGATATCTCCTACCGTGGCCGAGGCAAAAATCTTACCAAAGCTTGAGATTATCTCAGAAACCTTCATTGTTCCCAGGTCCACATATGCCAGCTGATAATTGGTTCCAAGATCTGCCGTATAGAACACCCTCTGCCCATCCCGAGACATCTGAGCACCACGAATAAAAGTTTTTGATCCGATCTCATGTATTGTACCAGAGTCTCCAAATTTTACATATAATCCAAGATTTCCGCTTTTATCTCTCCCGGGAAATGCCACATTTCCTTCTCCAGCGGAACCTGTCTCACGATAGGTTGTTATCTCCAATCGAGGTCCTTCTCCCCATTGGATTTCATATCCCTCATCCATGGGGAAGAGCACCGGACCATAAACAAGGCCTGCATGTCCTTCATTCTCGATGGAAACCAGTGCGACGAAAGAGTCTATTGCCTGTTTGCCCAGGTATCCCCAGTTTACAACCATGGGCGTATCACACGTAACCCCCATTAGAGCAACAACTGTCCCGTCATATGCAACGTCCAGCGGACCAATTTGAATGATTTGGCAATCCCCCGGGTAACCGAGGTCCACCGGCTCCACCTTTATAACCTTTCCATTTATTCCTACCATATTATGTGTAAAATATGTCCCTTCAAGCCGATACGCCACATAATCCCCATTTCCGCTTATTACCGGCTCATCTGCTATCAAAAATCCTGAACCTCTAGGGTCCTTTGATTTAGCTTTGAACAAAACCGTCTCTTTGCCGGTTCCGAGGTCTCTTTTTACAATATCATAAAAATTGCCATCCTCACTTCTCCCGAAAGCTATATATCTGCCATTGTCATCGATGGATGGCCATTTTTCAAAATAATCATCACTGGTTATTCTGATTATTTCAATCTTTTTAGCCGCTGGCGCTTCAACGGTTTCCTGCATACCACCTCCTTCCTCAGGTCCCCTCTCCGGGCCCGTACCTGGGCTCTTCGGTTCCGTGCACCCCATGAAGAACAGCAATAACAGAAGCATTAGTGGCAGGACTTTATTCAAGGTTATCACTATCCTTTAAGCTTCTTGAGATACCTCTCCTTTGCTTTAATCACCTTATCCACAAACCCCTGAGGCAACTTCTTTGCATGGACCATGGCGAGGTAGCGGGTGGCTCCATGCTCGTCACGATATTTCACACTGAGCCAGTTGCTGAGGCCCATCAACCTCTTCTTGAGCTCTATGGACTCAAGACGGTCCAGGGGTATATCAACGCTCTGCTTTTTGTTGAGCGCCTCCTTTCCCAGATTATCTACATCCGGAGCGTCGGTGTCCACGTACATCAGTTCAGTTGCCACCCCGGCGGACATGTCCTTTTCCCCGGAGGACAGAAACATCAGCCTTTTTTCAGTAAGCACAAAATTTCCCAAAGTTGACCCGAAAGTTACCGTTCTGGGCTTTTCTCTGTGCCAGCAGGTAACTCCCCAGAGGGTTCCCAGCCTTTTTTCCCTCTCTTTTACCATCTTCCTTACCCCGCATGGGCACTCTATGCAAAAGACACTTTAACGAGCCCTCCTGTGCCCAACCTCCCTCAAAAGAAGAAGGTATCTGAGCTACATTACTACCCGTTTAAAGCATCCTTTTGTATATATTTTATCAGCAATCTATAAAAAATTTTTCATCAGTGGGTACAGTATTATCATCCACTAAAGAAATGCATACCTTACCGGAGTTGGAAAAATAGTAGATTTCTTATGTAGAGCTTTGATGTTACTTTCAATAATATTTTCAAAAAGTATATTAAGCTAAGGTTGTAATTCCGGTGATTCTCGTGGTTATCGATGAGGCTACTCTGAAAGAGGTTGAGGAGCTCAAGAAGGACTGCATAGTGCTGGCGCACAACTATCAGATACCTGAGATTCAGGACGCGGCAGACTTTATTGGCGATTCTCTGGGGCTGTGCAGGGCGGCGCAGCGCGTGGATAAGCCGTACATCCTCTTCTCAGGTGTTGACTTCATGGCAGAGAGTGCTGCGATGCTCAACCCTGAGAAGACTGTCGTGGTACCCGAGTATGAGGCCCACTGCCCCATGGCGGCGATGCTTCCGGCCAAGAAGCTTGAAGAGGCAAAGAAGGAGCATCCCGATGCGGCGGTTGTGCTGTACATAAACACCCGCCTTGAAGCCCGTGCTATGGCAGATGTTATGTGCACCTCAGCCAATGCGGTTAAAATTATAAAATCCATTCCAGAAAAGAAGATCCTCTTTGGGCCAGATAAGAACCTGGCGTGGCATGTCCAGAGGCATGTGAGGGATAAGGAAATTATTGTCGTGCCCCCGGAGGGCCACTGCATAACCCACCACAGGATTTTCACAGCAGAGGATGTGGAGCGCGGGAGGGCAGAGCACCCCGATGCGGAGGTGCTCATCCACCCGGAGTGTCCCCCCGAGGTCCAGCTCCTCGCCGATTACATATGCTCAACAGAGCAGATGGTGAAGCGCGCAGGGGAGAGTAGGGCTGAGGAGTTTATAATAGGCACAGAGGTTGGGATGCTCTACCGGCTTAAAAAGGAGTTCCCTGAGAAGAGGTTTTATCCACTGAATGAGCGCGCAGTTTGCAGGACAATGAAGATGAATACCTGGGAGAAGTTTATCACCCAGCTCAGAGAGAGGAAGAACATAATTAGAATAGACGAGAAAATCGCCGAAAGGGCGAGGATAAGCCTTGAGCGCATGCTTGAGCTTTCTAGGTAGTCTGCTTCTTAGCCTCTGTGAAGAATATTACCCCTGCCAGTGTTACTAGCCCTGCGGCGAGACCGTCAACAATCGGGGAGAGAACCACCGGGCCTATTAAGGGGATAATTCCCAGGATGGTGCCGACTATACCTGCGACCATGCCCACACCAACCATCAGCACCGCATAAACAAAGGTGTTGGCGATGTTTGCCCTTACAAACTGGTAGCTCCTTTTTATTGCAGATATAGCGTCGAGGTCCTCAACAACCAGCGCGACGATGGTGAACATCAGGAAGAAGCCTATTATTAAGCCCGGTATGATGAGGAGTAGCATCCCTGCCCCAACCGCCAAACCCACCAGTAGTGCGGCGATTATCAGGCTGCCAAGTTTGTTGCTCACCACATCAAACCCCCTGTCGAGAGAGGTGGTGCCCCTATTCAATGCCTCGAGGCCCATGCCTATTGCCATGCCCTGGGCAAGGATGTTGAGGATCAGAGTGAGCAGAACAATGGTACTCACAGCTCCAAGAGCTGCACCCATACTCAGCATATTCATTGGAGCCGCTTCAGTGCCCATCATAACCCCGCCCACCAGCAGGTATAAGAAGCCCACGATTATGTTGACTCCAATGAAGGGCACGGCGATGAGATAGTTCATCTTGAAAATCTCGAATGCTCTGCGATAAATCCCGACAACGTCCACTCTATGACCTCCCGGCCTCCTTCAGATGCAGATAATTTGCCGTGGGAGGTATTTTAGCTTTTCGTCTTCTCAACTGTAAATCATAACCTCATTGCAGTCAAGAAAATACGGCTCGTCTACGTGGATTTTCCTCTTTTTGAGGATCTCTTTCAGCCTGTCTCTATCTTTCAGAAATTCCTCTATCGCGTGCTTGTGACTGTAGCCCACAACGGCGAGAATCCTGCTCTCAGGGTGTCTCTCAGCCAGCCTCATTAACTTATAAGCCATAGCAGCCTCTCTGTCCAGCAGGAGAACCTCCTTTGCAGCACCGATGGAGGAGGGCGATATTTCAATCAGCCGACGATAGAAGGCAGGGATATCTCCCCTTTCAAACTCATCCCACAGGCGGGGGTCAGAGATTTTCAGCACCTGCTTCAGCCTATCCTCCATGTACTCCTTCGGAAGGTCTATCAGGCACACTCTGGCTCCCATCTCGCAGGCGGTGACCATGGCGACTTTCATCTCAGTCTCCAGATAAGCCTTTGCCTCCAGAAACTTCAGGTAGTCGTCGCTGGGCAGCTCCACACACACTATGCCTGGCTTTTCTTCCGCAATGGCGTCTTCAACCTCTGCGATGCTCATCTGGTGCCTGTGGTGCACCCCTATCATCCCTATTCTGCCCATATTTCAAACTCTGGCGCTAACGTCTCTCAAGGGTTAAATAGGTAAAGCCTTATATTACCCCTAACAACATACAATGGAGGACATAAATCCAATAAAAGATGCGATTAAATCAGGACGTATAAATATAACAGAACATGCAGACGAAGAACTTGCTAATGACGAGATATCGAATGAATCGCTCTACTACTCTGTTTTACATGGTGAGATAATTGAAGAGTATCCAGATGATTTCCCCTTTCCTAGTTGCTTGATATTTGGGAGAGACCAACAAGACAGAGCTATTCACAGTGTCTGGGCATATGCAGAAAAGTATAAAATCGCCATACTAATTACAGCATATGTTCCCGATGCTAATCGCTGGACTGATTACAAATGGAGAAAAGAGAAATGAGCGATATTGTTTCTGTGTGCCCAATATGTGGCGGGGATGTAGTTGTAAAAGAAGTTGAAAAGATGGTTAAAGGTGGAAACAATGTCGCTATTATTAAGGTTAAGGCAGGAGTATGCTCAAAATGCGGGGAGAGGATATATTCGAAGGAAACTCATGAGAAAATTCAGAGGGTCAGAAAAGAGCTTAAAGAAGGGCTCACAAACAACTTTGAGCCTGTTGGATGCACTTATATATACAAAGCTGAAGTTTAAACAGTTATGACCCTCGGCGCTGTGGACTTCGTTCTTGGTAATGAAACCTTTGAGGAAGTTCTGGGCATCTTCGAGGAGCTCAATCTATGGCTGGAGCTTGCCAGATTTACCGATAATCTCGAGCCCCTGGAGAGCTTTAGCGTGGAGGTGCGCTCTGTTCAGGCGTATGAGCTTCACAAGCTGAGCCTTGTGAGCCCGCATAGAGAAGAGCGCAGGGCTGCGAGGGAATGCATTAAAGACAAGATAAAGCTTGCCAGCACAGCTGGAGCACAGCGCGTGATTGCAGTGCCCGCCTATGGCTACGCACATGCACCCGACGCCTACGCAACCTGCGTCGAAAGCTTCCGCGAGCTTGCCGACTACGCTACCAGCTGTGGGGTAAGCATTGCAATAGAGGCCCTCAGCCCCAGGCGAACCAACTTCCTGCCCTCACTGTGTCAGGTTGTGACCCTTGTGAAAGAGATAGACAGGGAGAATGTGCAGGCGATGGCAGATACCATGCACCTCTACCATGCCGGCGAAAACTTAGCTGAAATTCTCGATGGTGCCGAGATAGTGGAGCTTCACCTCAGGGATACCGGCAGCGCACCCCCGGGTAAAGGAAGCATAGATTTCGAGCAGATTCTCAGGCATGGAGCAAGCGCTGAGCTCTGCCTGGAATACCGGCAGAGCGGTAAAGATGCGCTGAGGGAGGCTGTAAGTTTCATAAGAGGCCTACTTGCCCGCTGAGGCGCGCATCCTTTTAATCTCCGCCGCAATCTCCTTCAAAATCACACTCTTCGGCTTAACCTTGTCCACAATAACGCGCCCCGAAACCTCCCACCACTCCTTTGGGTAGGCCTTCTCCCGCTCAACCTCCGGGTTCAGACCCAGATGCTCAGCCGCCTCCGCTATCTCCTTGAGCGTTGGCGAAGCAACAGCGTGCTTCTCTGAAATCTTCCTCCCATCTGCCCGCGACTTATTTGCATCGATATTCGGGGGCCATATCATAATCCGCTCCATCATAATGCCTCCTTTAGTATTTTAAGGCACTCCTCCAGGGTATAGCGCTCCGGCATGGCAACGCGTTTAACTCCGAAACCCTCCAGCGTCTTCTTTGTATCTGGTGCTATTGCAACCACATTAATGCGGTTCAGTAACGCGGCAAACTTCCCATTGCCAATCACAGCAAAAATATTCCTGACAGTCTGCGCCGAGGTGAAAATCGCTGCTTTGACCTCGCCCTTCTCCAGACCCTCGCGCAGGGCAAAGATTGAACTCCTGTCCTCAGGTACCCTCGAGTCATAGATGGGCACCTCCACAACCTCAGCAAACTTCCTAAGCTCCCTGACGAGTAGCTCCCTCCCGGCTGAAGCCCTGGCCACCAGAATGCGCTTTCCCTCGGCACCCGCCTCACGCAGCGCCTCCACAAGACCCTCGCTTCGAAACTCTTGCGGAGTCAGCGCCACGCGTATGCCCAGCTTCTCCAGCGCCTGACGCGTCTTCTGCCCTACGGCGGCGACTTTAACTCCGCGCAGCGCATCGCCAAAGTAGCTGTGCATGAGCCTGGCTCCGAAAGCGCTTGTTATTATCACCCAGTCGTAGTCCGCAAGTTTACCCACCGCAGCCCTAACCTCCCTCTTGCCCCGGGGGACGAGCTCAACAGCATTGACGATCAGTGCTTCAAAACCATAGGAAGAAGCCAGCTCTTTCGTGGCACCCTCCTTACCCTTCGGACGCGTAATCGCAATCTTCATGCTCGCCCCTATATGAAGCCCAGCTTAGCCAGAACCTCTATGGCAATCAGCCCAAGAGCTGCATAGAGCACCTGCTCAGGCTTGAACTTGAGCCCGCGCCCCTCCTCATCCATATAGCGCACCAGACCTGCGCCGGAGGCGGGCATTGAAACACGCTGCTTCTTCCTCTTCACCATGTGGTTCACCTAATACCTTCTACTCAGCTTAACAATAAAAAATTATTCCCCATTGAGACACAGCAGAAGCTCCTGCAGGTAGTACTCCAGCTCCTCCCTGCTCTCAGCCGCCAGTCCACGTTTTGCAATCTCCCTTATCTCCTCGTCGAAGCTGCCCCCTGCTATGCTCTTGAGCACTCGCCTGGCCTCGCTTACCTGCAGCATCTCAACCTCGCTCTCAGTAACCTCCAGGTGGGGGTATCGCTTAAAGTAGTCGAAGACGGTGCTCTTGGGTATGCCCAGCGCTGAAGCTATGCGGTAGAAGCTCACTCCAGCCTTGCGCATGGCAAGGATCCTCCTGACCTTCTCCTCGTCGAGCTTTCTCGGCCTCCCCCGCGAAGCTACGACTTCCACCTCAACACCGCTATCGCGCAGAAATGACAGCGTGTCCTCAGGCGTCTGCTTCAACGCCGTCGGGGTAAGGGTTAGCTTCCTCACCCCCCGCTCAACGCACGCCCTGGCGAGCCTCATACTTATGTAATTGCTGAAGTGCATCCGATAATTTCCATATTGCCCGCGCTTATATATCCCTTTCGCCCATCGCAGCCTTGAGCAAAGTGAAGGGGTCCTGCATTCTGCCCACCTCCCGCGCGGCACGCTCTCTGAGTTCTTCCTTCTCCCCTTTCTCTGGCAGAAGCTCCAGCAGCTCATCCACACTGCGGGCATGCCTCATCAGCCCGAGCCTAATCAGGTACCTGTCAACGCCCAGCAGAGCCTGGGGGTAGAGAGAGATTGCAGGCGTGCCGAGCAGTGCAGCCTCGCGGTTCATCGTTCCCCCCTCGCTTATAACAGCCTCCGCATAGTAGCTCAGGCTCAGAGTGTCCACATTTTTTAGGGTAATGCAGTGCCGGTATCTTTCCTTCCCCCGTGGAATCACAACAACGTTATAGCCCAGCCTGCGAAGCCTGTCTATAACTTCCTGGGTCCTCTTTTGTCCCTGATAGTAGGCTGCGCCCAGTGGAGGGGGGCGCAGAAGCACAAAGTGCTCAAGCCCAAGCGACTCCACAGTCGAAGGCTCGGGGGAGAAGTTTCTGACCTGCACCACCTCCAGAACACCTTTAAAGGTGAGAAGGCGCTCCCCCTGCGCCCCCTGGCTTAGCAGCAGCCTTCCGTCGGTGGCCTCCGGTGCTATTATGCGGGTGCATAAGCTGAGCGTAAGTCGGTTCTGGTGCTCCGCATACTCGTTGTCCACAAAGTGGTAGTAGGGTATTCCCAACCCAAAGGCCACACGCGCCGCCTCAACACTGTGCTTGGCAACCGCAGCGGAGATGCGCCTTCGCGAAAGCAGCTCCGCCAGACCAATAATACGCTCTGCACTGGCGATAAGCTTTGCCTTCCTGTCACCTGCATGCTCTCCCACAGAGACAAAGTCTATACCTCTGGCTTTAAGCATGTCCTCGAGAAAGCCGGACCTCCTCGCAGTGACAAAGCAGCGGCTCTCCTCTATAAACTTCTGGAAAAATGGGACATGGGGCAGGTTGGTTATATCAACCCAGAGCATGTGGCATGTTCTCCTCGCCGAGATATAAACCTACCGCATGGCTATGGCGATGGCTATCGCCACGCACACCAGCTCAACTCCCCACACGATAGCCACCACCTGCGCCTCACGCATCGGTTTGAGCTTCAGAAAGAGCCTCGGCAGCGAGAGATTTCCCCCTTCCGGCGGGTAGAGCAGCCCTCGTCTGAGCACTGTCGGCTTCTGCACCTCCCGGGTCATAACCCCTGCGCTCACAAACTTTAGCGCCGCATCCGCAACGTAGGGGAGGAAGATTACTCCGCCCTCCACCTCAAGCTTGCCCAGTATAAGCGCCGGAAGCAGCGCAGCGCCTATCGCGAGCGTAGCGACATCGCCGGGAAAGACCCTCGCAGGGTAGCGGTTGTAGTGGAGGAAGGCGATGAGAGAGGCGAAGAGTAGCAAAGCTATTACGAAGCTCTCCTCCTCTCCCTCGAGCAGGGCCACCACCGCAACGCCCAGCGCAGCTATCGCCCCGGTGCCTATCTCAAGGCCATTGAAGCCCGCGAGCATATTTGTGAAGTTGCATGCGCACATAAACAGGAGGGGCACCGCAAGGAGGTAGATGATGCCGAGCTCCATGCCAAATAGGCGGGTATCCTCCACAAAGGGCAGGAGTACAACACCTATCAAGCTAAGGTAGACCACCTTCTCCCTTGCTGAGAGACGTCTAATCCTGTCGTAGTAGCCCAGGGCGGCTGTAAGTAGTACAACGGCAAGTGTGGCATAGAACCACATCTCGGGTCCAGCGTAGAGGGCGTAGAGGAGAGCAGAGGTGAGAAAGCCCACAACTACGGCTATGCCCCCCTGCTCAGGTATCTTCGGCTTGGCCTCCTTGTGGAGGTCGACGCCCATGAAACCCGCACTGGCGGCCCACCTCATAACCCTCGGGGTTACGAGGAAAGTTAACACAAAGGAGAGTAGGGCAAAGGGTAAAACTTCAAGCATAAATAGAGGTGGAAGAGCAGGTTAATAAGCTTTCAGTTTTTCTTCCTCATAAGTCCAAAGGCAAACAGTGGGACCAATGTTATTATTAGCGCAGCCGTAGGTCCACATATCCCCTTCTCAGAGGGCTGTGTGCCCATGGTTGACATCACACCCATGGGAGACTTTACCCCTTTAAGGACAACCCCCGCCTTTGGGTCGTGGACTATTTTCGTCCCTCTGGGATAAGTAATATAGACAAACCACTCCCCGTCGGAAGCCGTGGGTGAGACTTCTCCCCTTGTTGAGACCCCATCGACGGTCACGTCACCCGACCAGTCGAAATACACCAGCGAAGTCTCCGACTCTGCATAGAAATACTCCCCGTCCTCTATCTCAACCCCCTTTTCAGAATAAACCTTGGCCTTCAGGGCCAGCCTGCTGTTGTCCTCCTCAAAGGGGAAGTCTGATATCTCCACCAATATCTTCATCTCAGATGGTTTGATCTGCACCTTGCCTACTGTTGCAGGGGTGTTGAAGACTATGCCGGTGATGCCAAAATCTGTCCCCTCTGGAGTCTCCCCCTGAGTCTTCAGCTTAAATCCTGTGCTGCTGCCAGCAGTTATCTTCTCGAAGGAGGGTGGACGGTAGATAACAACTCCTCTGTCTCCTAGGAAAACCTCCTTGATCACTTCATCCACTGCTTCACTAAAAGCGCCGTCTCCGTTCCTGTCTATAAATTCGATAAGCTTGTGGAAGGTCACACGAATCTCGACCTCCTCCTCAGCGGCACCAGCCTCTATGGCATACTCAAATTCCATAGAGAGGGGTCCTTCCCCACCCTCGGTATAGAACTTAATCTCAAGTCTGGAGGCATATGACTCATTCTCAAAATAAGACATAACTTCAACGTAGTCATCATATACCCCAACTTCTAACTCACGCTCTTCTTCAACAGAAGATGCCGACACTGAGCCTATAAGAAGTGTAAAACTTAATAACAGGATAATGCCCCTCATAGTATTTCAGTTAATTTTTGCCGCCATATATATTTAACGCTTGGTTATAAACTCCCTGTGCAGCGCCCTCGCAGCCTTTGCCGCATCATCGCCCCCCACGACGAAGGAGATGTTCACCTCACTTGAACCCTGAGCTATCATGAGCACATTGACACTGGCGTTTGCCACGGCCGTGAAAACACGCGCCGCCACACCCCGGGTACCGCGCATTCCAGCACCCACCACAGCGATTATCGCAACATCCTCATTGTACTGCACATCCCGCACTATGTTTGCACCTATAAACTCTTCGCGCAGCGCATCCACTGCACGCTCCACATCACCTTTTTCGACCACAATGGAGATGTTCGCCTCGCTCGAACCCTGGGAGATCATGAGGATGTTAACCTTCTGCTGCGCCAGCGCTGTGAATACCCGCGAGGCAACACCGGGCAAACCTATCATTCCCACGCCTGAGATGTTGAGCAGGGCGACGTTCTTCATCACACTTATCGCCTTGACGATGTCGCTGCTCTTCTCCTGCTCCATCACTATGAGCGTGCCCTCACATGCAGGGTTAAAGGTGTTTCTCACGCGCACAGGTATACCCTTTTCCATCGCGGGCTCTATGGTTTTTGGATGCAGCACCCTGGCGCCGAAATATGCCAGCTCCATGGCCTCGATGTAGGAGAGCACCTCTATTACCCTGGCCTCCTCTACCAGCTTTGGGTCAGTGGTAAGTATGCCATCCACATCCGTCCATATCCATATCTCATCTGCGTCAAGTACAGCGCCGAGAATGGCTGCGGTGTAGTCGGAGCCTCCTCTACCAAGGGTGGTTATCCTTCCCTCCTCATTACCTGAGACGAAGCCGGTTATTACTGGAATGCTGTCCTTCAGGCGGGGCTCTATAATCTCTCGCACACGCTCCTCGGTTATCTCCATTATTGGCGAAGCTCTGCCAAAGTTGGAATCTGTAACTATCCCCGCCTCGTAGCCTGTATACCAGCGCGAGTTTATCCCTCTTTTACGCAGCGCAGCACTCACCAGGGGTGCAGCCAGACGCTCGCCGAAGGAGAGCACATAGTCGAGGGAGCGCGGTGTGAGCTCGCCCACATAGGAGATGCCCACAAGTATCTTCTCAAGCTCGCTCAGCTGGCGCTCTATCTCAGCCTTCAGCTCTGGGATTTCCTCCTCCCTTGCCACCTCCTGCACCACACCTGTGTGCTTCTCCCGCATATAGGCTATAAACTCGCGGATGTGTTCCTCATCTATGCCCTGGGCCACCTCCTCGGCGATTCCCACCAGGCGGTCTGTAACGCCGCTCATGGCGCTGGTCACCACTAGTGTCTCCGGTGCTGCAAACTTCTTCACCAGCTCTGCGACGCGGGAGATGCGCTCAGCGCTGCCCACGCTGGTGCCACCGAACTTCATAACCAGACGCTTCATCGCTTAAGGCATGGCGCAGATAGTATTTAAGATTACCGGAGCAAACTTCATAAACCCCTGTGCAAGACTAAGAGATATGCCAGCGTACCTCTACCTCATAGGTAATGCAGGCTGCGGAAAGAGCGCCCTCACCAGCGCATTCAAAAACTGGATGCAGACCTATGGGTATGATGCCGTGACTGTGAACCTGGACCCGGGTGTTGAGTGGCTTCCCTACGCTCCGGATGTGGATGTGAGGGAGTGGATTAACCTCGACGCTGTTATGCGGGAGTATGGCGTCGGTCCCAATGGTGCGCAGATAGTCGCAGCCGACCTGCTGGCGCTGAAAATCAACGAGATTAAGGAAGCTATAGATGAATTTGTCACCGAGTACTATCTGATAGATACCCCGGGGCAGATGGAGCTGTTCACCCTGCGCAGCTCCAGCCATGTTG
Organism: Candidatus Pyrohabitans sp.; assembly: GCF_054014795.1. Classification (NCBI taxonomy): domain Archaea; kingdom Methanobacteriati; phylum Candidatus Hydrothermarchaeota; genus Candidatus Pyrohabitans; species Candidatus Pyrohabitans sp. The sequence goes on from NZ_JBPMGE010000107.1 coordinate 13,945, forward strand.
TTGTGGAAAGCCTGGGCAGGGAGAGCTCGGTGCTTGCCTACCTCTTTGACCCGGCGCTTGCCAAAACTCCGCAGGGGTTCATCTCACTGGTGCTTCAGAGCCTCTCTGCACAGTTCCGCCTTGATTTGCCCTGTGTGGCTGCGCTGAGCAAGGTTGACCTTCTTACAAGGGAGGAGCTGGTAAGAATTCTGGAATGGGGAAGCGACCCGAATGTGCTCTACGACGACCTTATCGCCCAGGGGTCGCTCACCGCAAATCTCAATGTGGAGATCTTCCGCGCCCTGGAGATAACAGACGCCTACAAGCCTCTGATACCCACTTCCGCTGAGACGGGCGAGGGCATAGCCGACCTGTACAACGAGGTGCAGCAGGTGCTCTACGGCGGCGAAGATTTGGGCAGCGATTAAACCCGGAATCACTCCGGAAGTAATAGGATACTGGTGATTACCCGTTCCGCACGAAGTGCGATAGGTGATTTAGTTCCTATTGGCCCAGCTTCTCGAGAAACTCATCCACTGGGATTATGGGCATGGTCTGCGTACGTATGGTGCCTCGCGAGGCGAGTTCCACCATCGCCTTTGCTATTGTAATCTCATCCTCAGCTTCGACTATGTTCAGGAAGTCAAAGTTTCCAAGCACCAGGTACTGCTCCAGTACCTTAACCCCCATGTTTTCCAGCTCCTGGTTCACCTCTTTAACGCGGGAGGGCTTGCTCTTCAGGGTCTTCGCCCCCTCATCCGTAAGAGTGGAAATCACCACATACTTCGGCAAATCAACCACCTCCATTAATAGTTTTGTGGGTAGAGGTATTTAGAGGTTTCTGTTGACTCGAACTGGTCCACCACCGTAATTTTAAGTATTTTACTCTTCGAGAGTTGAGAGGATTTTGTCAATTTTCTCTTTTAATTGTTGGGTCTTGTTTTTGACTATATCCCACTGGACGTTCTGTGAGGTGGTAAGCTATTCACTACCCCTCGCCCTCTTTATCTCCTCCCGTATCGCCTCTATGCCACGAAGGCAGTCGCGCTCCTCCACCAGAAAGATTGTCTCAACATAACTGGACATCATCTCCACCACGTTTATTCCCTCCGCAGCGAGAAGACTGCTCAGGCGAGCAAGAACGCCGCTGGTGGAGACAATCTCCGGCGGGCTCTTTACAAAGATACCTGCAAGACTCCGCTTGCTCTCAATCAGCTCATCGCCAAACAGCTCCTCTAGCTTTGCGATGTGCCCCTGGCGAGTCACTATGGTAAGGTTCTCCAGCCCCTGGAGGAGCACATAGGTCTCTCCCCGAAGGGCGCGGT